>CAJWOS010000012.1 GCA_913044235.1 uncultured Pseudomonadota bacterium | reverse complement strand
GAAGGCGAGGGCGAAGGCGAAGGCGAAGGCGAAGGCACCGTGCTTCCGGTCGCAGTGTGTGATGTGTCTCCAAGCTTGGTGGTGCCACCCTTCGGGACTGCAACCTGGGATGGATCCGCGAGCTACGATCCAGAGGGCCATTCCATTGAGACCTACTCCTGGGTTCTCGTCTCTTCGCCCACGGGCTCCGTAGTGCGCCTGTCATCTGAAATGGGGCCCGCACGCAGCGGCTTCATGCCAGACATTGTGGGCGACTACACCGCTGAGCTGGTGGTCACCACGGATGATGGAAGGACATCGGCTCCTTGCCAGACCACCCTCGAGTCGGCCACCGACCAGGAACTATGGGTGGAGATGTTCTGGACAGTTTCCGGCGACGACATGGATCTGCACGTCCTTGCGCCAGGGGGCAGCCTCGAGAGTGCGACCACCGACTGCTACTTCGCGACTTGTACGTCGGGGATGTCTTGGGGAACATCGAGCCTCTTGGACGACCCGCATCTGGTTTTGGATGACATTCCCGGCACCGGACCGGAGGTCACCAACATTCAAACCCCAGACGCGGGAGTGTTCACTGTATACGTGCATGACTACCCTGGGAGCCCTTACTCGGGCGAGAATAGCGTGACCGTAAGGGTCTACATAGAAAACGACCTGCAGTATGAAGGCACCAAGACGGTCGCCGGCGAGGATAGCTACACCGCGTTTGCCTCGATCGACTGGTCGAACAGCGGATCGGCCGCCGTCTCCCCTTTGTAGGCACGCGCTGAGGTGGCCCGCGGAGGAGCCTGCGGCCCGCGGGTGCTGTTGCGTCCGTTCGTGGCAACCCTGCTGCTCGTGACGTTGCTCAACGGCGCCTGTTCCTCTTCTTCCGCCTCTTTTTCTTCTTCTTTCCACCGTTCCGCCTTGGGCGTGAATGGCTAGCAGTGGGGTCGTCGAAGCGGCTCAAGACGACTGAGGCCCCCATCCAGAGCTGATCTTCAGCCTCAAACCGCAGGTGGTAAGATGCATCGAGCGAAAGCCCGATGCACCGGACCAGCGAGGAACCACGGCCGTTGCAGAGATGCCCGCCCATCTGCGCGTACGGACTACCAGCCCCGAAGGTGCGGTCGCCGGCGCTCCAGTCCCACTGCAGGGCGTGTACGCCCAATGCAAAGTGGGGCGAGAACGGTTGCCGGACATGGCCGAGCACCGCCGGTGCAAGGAGTCCTTCGAAGCCCAGTGCAGCCATCCCCTGGTCGGGTCCGAGCAGACCCTTACCGGCCACGCCGAGGACCATAAAGTCCTCGTGCACAGACAACTGAACCGCATCATCGGGCGCGCCGATCGGCGTCGAGCTCATGCCACCCGTATGAACGCGGGTCGAACAGGCCATGGTTCCGAGAAAGAGACACATCGAGCGCATCATGTTCGACTTCCTTCGGCCACGAAGGTCCTCAGCGGCCGTCTGGTCTCACCCACATCCATGCAGGATGCGAGCGTACACCACCGTCCGACGCGGTGCGTCGCTTCTTCGCTGGGCAGGGTGGAGGCACACACGGATGTCTGCGTGATCGCATCCACGCTCCGTATCGTTGTTGTGTCCCTTGCCCAGCACCACCTGTACTCCCTCGAACAGATATTGGTCGTCATCAAAGAGGGCTCCCACACGGCAGGGTTCGGCGATCGCATCGCGCTCCAATGGATGACAGAGGAGCGGCGCTGCAAACGGTTCTGCGACGACATCACATGAAGCGGTCGCTTCATGTCGGTGGTGGACGAGCGGTCATGTCCCCCCGCCGCGGGCGGTGATGGAGTCCAGGTGGTTCTCGATGAATCTGGAGCGGAACTGGGCCACGGGTGGAAAACGACCCGCTGTGCTCGGATGCCATTCCGCACGGGGCTTGACGGTCGGCGCGTGAGAAAGCGGGCTTAGCGCAGCGGAAAATAGGGGCATCCGAAAGAGCCGAACGGTCTGGGTTCGTTGAAGCGGCTCAACAGCACCGCTATGCTCTGCGCCCTGTCACGAGGCCCCCATGCAAGTGTCGCTCTTTCTTTCGCTCCTGTTCGCTCTTCCTCTGCACGCAAAGCGACCCGAAGTTCCAAAAGTCCCGTCCATCGAAGAGGTGGTGGCAGCAGAAGGCTTCACCCCCACGCCGTCCCAATCGGAGATCTACAAGCCCGGAGCCGTGCTTGTGCCCAACGGGCGAGGAGGTCATGACGTTGTGGTGGACGCCTGTATCGACGTGGAGCCATCCATCGCCATTATGTCGCAGTCCAGCATCGCCACTACGCTGGCGGGCGGGGTTTCTGCCCGGCTTGGGGTCACGAGGGGCTCAGCCAGTGCAGGCGTCGAGAAGCGACTGAGCTTCGTGGATCCGGAGCAGCGCACGATTGCCCTGGGTGCTCTGGTGCCAACGGAAGACTGTCTGTCGAGCGTGAACCGCGCCGGCAAGCTGCAAGACCTCTCCGAGGCCATTGTGATGCACGACGTGCTCGTGGCCATCATCAAAAATACAGTCTGCACGAAGGCCGATGTCTCGGGAGGCATCGTGGCGCTGGGTGCGACCGAGGCAGCCGCGTACTCCGAGTGTGTGCAAGAGAGCGATGGACAGGTGCCGCTCGGGTACAAGGCTGTGTCCCTCGACCGGGTCCTGGGTGCGGTGAATGCTCCTGTCCCCACCACGCCGGCATCGACCGGCAGCTCCACGCCCGCGGCAGCCTCTTCCTCGGTCCAGTTTGGAGCGGTCGGCAGCCTTGATGTGGAAGCCAAGCTCAAGGAGCAGACCTGTACGCAGACTGCACAAGCCAAGGGCGCCGAAGCCCGCCGGGTGCGCATCGCAGAGGCAACGGCCGAGGCGCAAGACAAAGCCACGGCCGCATGGAATCAGCTTGAGTCGGACGTCACGGCCTGCACCAAGCTGAAGCGAGATGAGCGCACCGCCTGTGTTGATGCCGTGGAGCAGTGGCTCTCCGTGGCCCGTGCGATGACCATCGACCTGCCAGCGGGTGAGGAGACCATGGAGACCGAGTGTGGGACTCGGCGGCCTGCCTTCGCCGCGGAGCGCACCACGGTAGCCGCTCGCGAGCTGGCCACCGTGGAAGGCGTACTGCGCAAGCTGCAGGCCGGAGACACCGTCGCAGCCGCACTGGTGCCCTCAGCCGGCAGCGGCCGAGTGCTCACCTTTGGTGACACCCGAGCCGCGGGCGCGGGCGTCTCCGGGCAGCAGGCCCGCGAGAAGCGTCTCGACGCAATCAAAAAGATGGAAGGGTTGCTCGCGAAGGGCATCTCAGGCTCGCAGAAGGCCGAGATTACCTCTCGTCTCGCCGGCCGCTACCTCGACGAGTCCAGTGCTCTGCGCCTCAAGGAAGCACAAAGCCACCAGGCCCAGGTCGACCAGTGCACCAACACACCTGGATGCAACGCGAAGGCGCTCAAGCCGGACCACAAGGACTCCGACCGGTGGGCGGAGAAGTCCATCAGGCTCTATCGAAGCGTTCTCGCAGAGTTTCCGACGTACAGCCGTGCCGACGAGGTGCTCTACGCCCTTGCCAATGCCCTCGCCAGTGCCGGCGAGCGTGCAGAAGCAGTCAAAAACTACACGCGGCTGGTCCGCCAGTACCCGCAGAGCACGTACTTGGCCGCAGCCCACGTGGGAATCGGCGAGTATTACTTCGATGCGAACAACGCCTTCAAGGCGCTGAGCGCGTACAAGCGGGCCGTGAGCTACCGCGATGGACCCCAGTACGCCTTCGCGAGCTACAAGCTGGCTTGGTGCTACTACAACGCCAGTGAGCTGGGCCCAGCCGTCTCGACCATGAAGCAGGTGGCGACCCTCACCCGGTCCGAGGCCGACGGGGGGCAGCAGGCGGCGCTGATCCATGCAAAGGCGCTCGAGGCGCTCGTGCGGTTCTTCCGGGATGCGGGCTCCGAGGGTGAGGGCCGCGCCTTCTTCCGGAATCTGGGTCGCGAGGACCTCGCCGAGCAGCTGTAGAGTACTCGGCATCGCGCTGCCGCCCACCCTGGTGGCGTGGGCTGCTCGACAGGGTCGACGAGTGGCGTCGCGCCCCTTTGGCGGGGGGCGACTTGCGGCGTCGGGCTCGCGCCGGATGGGGCCTGCGTGCCCCCGTTCAGGCCGACCGTGCCTGCGGTTGGCCCGCCGGTCGTGGCACCACTTCCACCACAACATCGCCACTTGGGCGGTCATGGTGGAGGCAGTGATGGGCCTCGACCAGCTTGTCGAAGGCAAACTGCTGGGCGATGATGGGCTTCATGGCTCCGGTCTCGAGCAGGGTAGCGACCGCAGACAGGTTCTCGGCGGTCACCAGTCCCATGCCGAAGTGTACGGTTGGGCCGGAGCGCAGGCGGCACAACAGCAGATCAACGAGCAGGCGCCCGCTCAGGTCTGGGGTGACGAAGCGTCCGGTGGGCTTCAGGTGCGGTCGCCAGTCGTTGAGGTGGCTGGAGCCTGAGGTATCGAGCACCACATCTGCAGGGTCGCGCAGTGCAGACCGGTCGCGAATCACCTGGTGCGGGCCGCCGCTTTCGGCGAGTCCCAGCGGGAGCAGAGTGGCATCATGGCGCGGCCTGGCCACAGCGGTCACCCGTGCCCCCAAGTGCATCGCGATCTGCACGGCATACCTGCCGATTCCGCCACCAGCACCCACCACCAAGACGTGTTGCTCGGCCTCGACTGCCGCTACGTCATGCAGGAAGACCCATGCAGAGACTGCTCCGTAGGGAATGGCCGCCACCTGTGCAGCGGTCAGATGAGGCGGGATGTGTGCCAGGGCGGAGGTCTCGGAGGCGACGATCTGCTCGGCATAGGCTCCATGTGCGACCTCGCCAAACACCCGGTCGCCCACGGCGAAGCGCGTCACATCCAGACCCACCTCGGCCACATGGCCGGCAAACATCGTGCCCTGGACTGCGGCCCGCGGGCGGGCCACACCGAAGAGGGCGCGCCCGAGAAGGGCGGTGGCGCCCGGAAACTCGCCGCCCCGAAGGCGGTCGTCGCCCCGAGTGACCGCCACAGCTTCCACGACAATGCGAAGCTCATCGGGGGCCGGTGT
This sequence comes from uncultured Pseudomonadota bacterium, assembly GCA_913044235.1. Taxonomy (GTDB): domain Bacteria; phylum Myxococcota_A; class UBA796; order UBA796; family UBA2385; genus CAJWOS01. The sequence continues at coordinate 26,917 of CAJWOS010000012.1, read as the reverse complement.
GGGGACTGGGCGCTCGACCGCGCGGAGCACTTCGGGGGGGCCGTACGAAGGGGTGGCAAAAGCACGCATGGAAGCTCCTCTGCGGGTGGGGTTTTGGACCCGCGATCTGGACATGCATGAACTTACATGCCAAAATGATCATGACATCGTCCATAAATGCGCTTTACTTATGCGGAAATGTATGAATTGGGACCTTCTCCGCTTTGACTGGAATCGGGTGCGGGCTCTCCTGGTGACCGCCGAGACGGGCTCCTACTCGGCTGCTGCTGCGGCTCTGCGGCTGTCCCAGCCCACGGTGGGTCGACAGATTGCCGCACTCGAGGCGGAGCTTGACGTGACCCTGGTGGAGCGCGAAGGGCGTGGGATCACGCTCACGCCCACCGGCCTTGCACTGGTGGAGCACGCACGACGGATGGGAACTGCAGCCCATGACCTGGCCCTGGTGGCCTCGGGGCGGTCCGACTCTCTGGAAGGCGTGGTCACGCTCACGGCGAGTGACTCGGTGTGTGTGTACCTGCTTGCTCCTCTGTTCGCCGAGGTCCGACGGCGCTACCCCGGCATTCTGCTGGATGTTGTGGCCACCACTCGCGCGGCTGATCTCCGCCACCGTGAGGCCGACATCGCCATTCGCAACTATCGCCCCGAGGATCCTGAGCTGGTGGCGTCCAGGCTACCCGACGAGACTGGCGGCATGTACGCCACTGCCGCCTACCTTGACTCGGTGGGACGCCCGCGTCTCGAGGACGATCTCTCCCAGGTCTCGTTCATTGGCTTCAACCGCGACAGTGACTTCGTCGCGGGCATGGCCCACATGGGGGTCTCGTTCGATGCGGCCCAGGTGGTGTTGGCGTCGGAGAACCATCTCTTTCAGTGGGAAATGGCCTGCCGCGGTCTGGGGGTGGCCGTCACTATGCGGTGTATTGGCGATGCCGATCCCCGCGTGGAGCCGGCGTTTCCGGAAATGGCTCCCATCCCGGTGCCGATGTGGCTCGTGAGCCACCGTGCCGTGCGCATGAGCCGGCGGGTGCGGGCCGTCTTTGATCTGGTGTCGGCATTTTTTCACGCCCGTGCTCCCTCCCGGAGCGCCAAGGGTTGATCGCGGTGGAGTGCGCGAAGGCAGGGTCGGCTCGAGCCCCGACGCGTCGTCGCTGTACAGAGTGCGGTGCTTCAGTCGAGTCGCCGTGCCAACCGGAAGCCCACCACGTAGCTCCGAAAGCTGTGTAGGCCTCGGAAGCGATTGGTGCTCCGCACATGCAAGACGTTGCCATTCCAGTTTCCGCCGCGACTGACTCGGTAGGGAGCGGCCGGCTGTTCGCTCGCCGCGCGCGGACCGTCGGTCGCAGCAGTGGTCTGGCTCGAGTCCGGAGATGGGGCAGTGGTGAAGTCGTCTTGGCACCAATCGCGCACGTTGCCGCCCATTCCGCGCACACCGTAGACGCTCTCGTCGATGGGAAAGGCATCCACTACGGATGGCAGGCCCTTGCCTGCATGGCTCTTGCGCATGCTGGCCCAGGAAGGGTCGAAGCCATCGCCCCATGGGTGGATGCGACCATCAACCCCGCGAGCGGCCTTCTCCCAGGCTCGCTCGGGCGGAAGGGTCCAGGGGATTCCCGTCTTCGCGGCCGTCCACTCCGCAAAAGCCGATGCTCCCCACCAGTCCACCATCACCACCGGCCAGTCGAGCTCCCAGACGTCACCATCCGAGTCGCGGCCCAATGCGAAGCGCGTGCCATCGAAGGTGTACAGAAGGGGCCCCAGCTCGCCGGCCTTGCCGGAGCGCTCCCGAGGGGCGAAGCGCAGGGCGTCTTCAGTGCGCCCGTGCTGAACCAGGTCGTCCAGAAACGCTACGTACTCGCGGTTGGTGACCGGAAACCGCCGAAAGACCATGCCTTCCATCCAGATCCGTTGCTTGGGAAGGCTGTTTTGTACCTTCGGGTCGCCGCCACATGCGAACCAACCTGGTGGGACCACGCAGTCATCGGGTCGAAGTGAGCCCATCGGGGGGAGCGAGATGACCGTGGGCTCATCTGCTCCTGGTGCTTTCCCATCCCAGTGCTCTCCGCGTCCAATCACGATCGGGTAGCGGACCGGATGGCTGTCGGGGTGCTCAAGCACGCACACATACGAGCCCATGGGAACCGGCACTTCATGCAGGGGAGTGTGTCCGAGAAGGACCCCATCATCTGGGATCAGCCGCCGATGGTGGTGCACTTGCCGATGCAGGGTCACGCGTGCGCCAGACGGCTCTGTGCACAAGGTGAGAGCGCCGTCCCCCTGAAGATAGCGGGCATGGGAGGACTGGTCGGGGTGGGCAGGGCTCAGGGCCGCGAGGTGGTGGCGCAGCAGCGCCTCGAACCGAAAGGAATCCTGTCGGGCCGTCTCGGCCGCTGCGTGGGCGAGGCGGTACTTCCTGGCCAAAGCTGCATGGGCCTCGGGCAGGTTGGGCGTGTGGGTCAAGGATGCATGCAGCAGCTGCTCCTGTTGAAGCTCCACGAGCTCGGCTTGTCGCTCCAGATCGGTCGCCTCTCGCTCCTTGAGCCACCCCGGGATCTTGTGCTCCTCCGGGCGCCACGACTCCACCTGCTTTGCCCACTGCATCGCCTCAAGCCGCAGCTCATTGGCCTTCTGACGCAGCGCCATGGCTTCCGGGCCTTTCTCCAAGGCCTGCTCGACCAGGTGCAGAGCCTGCTTTCGCCGTCCGGAGCCGCTCAACCAGGCATCCAGTCTCGTCGCGAGTGCGTCTGCGCCGGCGAAGCGCTTGGATGGATCTCGTGCCATCGCGGTCTCACAAGCATCGATGAGGTCGTGCGGCAAGGGAGCGCCATGGCTCACAAGGGGTGCTGGAGCGCCCACGAGCACCTGTGCGAGCACCGCTTGCGCAGTCCGCCCACTGTACGGCGCATGTCCGGCCAGGATCTCGTAGAGGATTGCCCCCAGCGAGTACACATCGCTCCGGGCGTCTACCTGGGACCAGTGCCCCCGCGCCTGTTCTGGGGGCATGTAGGCTGGGGTGCCCTGTACCTGCCCTTCGATGGTTGGGTGGCCGGGCTCCTGACTGCGAGCGGTCGAGACCATCGACTCGGGCTTGAGGGCCGGAGAAGCAGCGGAATCAGCCAGGACCCGAACGAGCCCCCAGTCCATCACCAGGACCTCGTCGTTGGCGCCCACCATGACATTCTCTGGCTTGAGGTCGCGGTGAACCACCCCGCGACCATGGGCATAGGCCACCGCCTCGCAGACCCGTCGCAGTGCGGCGACCAGGCGGTGGAGACTCCAGCCCGAGGGCGTGTTCTCCCAGCCAACGGTGCTTGCATTGTGCACCTCTTCGATGACCTCGCGGAGGGTACGCCCGGTCACCTCCTTCATCGTGAACCAGTAGCGTCCGTCGGGCAGTCGCCCCATGTCGTACACCGGCACGATGCCGGGGTGCTGCAATTGTGCGGTCGCGCGGGCCTCTTCAAGAAACCGTGCCATGAGCACCGGATGCTTGAGGGCCGGCAGATGCAATGTCTTGAGCGCCAGGATCCGGCCCAGCTTGCGGTCATGAACCCGACGCACCTCCCCCATTCCTCCCTTGCCCAGCAGGCCGAGGTCTTGGTACCGGAGCAGCTGGATCGGTGGCCGTTTTTTCCCGGCAACCGAGTGCTCTCCATCCAGCGATACGGCCGGCAGGTCCTCTGCCGCGGGGACCTCCAGCGGAACCGGATCATGGCTCAGGTGTTCCCCGGTAAATGTCTCCAGTGCTGCAGAGTGCTCCTCGACAAACGCTTGCATGTCGGCCAGAGACGCGCCCCGGTCGAGCAGTTCTTGGAGGGAACCAGACTCTTTGGGGGCCATACGAGAGGCTCCTGGAATGGACGCCGACAGCGATCGCTCGTGCCAGCGTCGGCGACGCAGCCACGCGAAGTGTATCCGGCCGCAGCTGGGACTCGGTTTCATTCCGACATCATAGAAGGCTGGAAGAACCGGTATGAGCCGTACTTTGGTAGGATTCGGCGTGTGGTGGTTGTGCGAGCGACTGGTGGTTGCGGTCGCGCGCCGACCGACACCATCGCAGACCTCAGCGCTTGCGTCGGCGAGCCTTCAGCTCTGCTTTCCGACGCTCCAGCTCCTTGAGCAGAACGTTCCGACCATACGGCTTCATCGAACGCCAGGTCCGACATTCGCTGCTGGTGAGACCGCACGCCAGGCACCATCGCTTGGGCCCGATGTAGACACACACGCCGACGCAGGGGTGTTTGCTTCGCTTGCTCATCTGGTTTCAGGTCTCTGCATCGGGATGCATCCGGGGTCGCCAACGGCCTTATCTCCAGGAGCTTGATGCGCCATCAGAGGTCTAGAGGAGCCGGCTTCCAAGCTGGATGAAACCCCTGTGTTCGGCTCGTTCCAAGCCTCGGCGCTCGACCGGTCGATGATGGAGGAAAGGACTGCGTGGTGCGTGATGTGCACCCGCGGTCCAAGGAACCTTCCAAAAAACCACGAGCTGGGCCGGGTCACGGACCGCCAACGAGTCGGTCCCCAGCACAACCCCACGGACTTCTTCTCGCTCCCATCGGGAGTGGCTGGGCGCTCCAAAGGTGGTCAAGTTCACTCTCGTCTTGTGGGCGGTGCCAACGAAGCCAGTCCCATGTCCCGACCACTTGTGTCTCGTGTGAGTCCCGCTGCTTCTCCCCATCGGTCATGTACGACCGACGTCGCCAGCGACAACGGATGCTCTTGCTGCTCAAGCGGGGCCTCTCGGTGTCGCTGAGACGTCAGTGGGGATCAGTCACCGCAGAGAACATGGCGGCCATGGAGTCTTGGGCGAAGCGCGCCTGCTGTCGTCGTACCCAGGGCTTGCCGAGGCGAGCCAGGGGATGACGAGGCTGCGAGTAGGCGAGGATGTCGTACCAGACCTCGTCGTTGGCGGGGTCCCAGGTCACAACGAAGCGTTCCTCTCCCCGCTCCACATGACCCGGCAGTGTGCCGTAGGTGAAGCCAAAGCGGTGCACGGCTTCTCCCGATGCGCCGGCCTCGTCGAAGGTCTGTACGATCCGACATGCATTGACTGCGATCACGCCGAGAGAGCTTGCCATTACGCACACCTGTTGCCCCACCAGCAGGGGGACGCCGACCGGTCGGAGTCGCACCCAGCCAAGGTCGAACATGGTCCAGGCCCGGAGCGCAGCCTTCCCGCGCTCGAAGACCGCCCGGCCCTGCCCGAGGCAGATTCGGTTGTGATCGACTTCCCAGTCATCGGGCGCTGGCGCGTTGGTGAAGCCAGTGGGCGAGTAGCTGAAATCGAGTGTTTTTTGGTGGGCCAGGAAGTGGGCCACTTCGTCGTCACTTGGAATCTGGAAGCGAAAAATGGTGTCTCCAGGGGGGGCGAGTCCGGTCGATCCTGGTGCAATGGTGTGCTTCGCGTCGCGCGGTGGTTCTCGTTGAGCTCGGCGCACCAAATTTCGGTGGGACAAACGCACCTTGCGGATTGTGGAGGGGATGGTTCGGCTCATGGGTGAGAGGGGGCACACCTCGTGACGTTGGCGCGGGAAGGCCTTCACTCGGATTGACCGGTCTGGAGGCGGTCCTGTAAGGTCCGCGGGCGCCGGATGGCTTCAATCTCCTGAAAAGAGGACCATCGTCGGCAGCTTGCCGCAACGCGTGGAGGTCGAGTGGACGCACTGATTCCCCGAAAGACACTGTTTGGAAACCCTCGCATTGCGAGTGTGCAGATCGCTCCCGACGGACGGCACCTGTCCTGGTTGGCACCGGTCGATGGTGTGCTCAACGTATGGGTCGCGCCCGTAGGGGATCCCTCTGTAGGGCAGCCGATCACCCGCGACGCCAACCGCGGCATCCGAATGTATGGCTGGACCCACAACGGCAGCGATTTGGTCTTCCTACAGGACGTGGGCGGGGATGAGAACTGGCAGTTATTTGCCGTAGGACTCGACGGTGGGGCCGCTCGACCGCTCACGCCAGAGGGCTGTCAGGCCCAGCTGCTCAAGGCATCCAAGAGGCATCCAGACAGCCTCCTGGTGCGAATCAACGATCGAGATCCCCGACTGCAGGACGTCTACCGCGTGGAGCTGTCCACGGGCGAGCGCACCTTGGTCTGTGAAGATCCTGGAGTGCAAGGTTTCGTGGCAGACGACGAGCTGGCCGTTCGAGTGGCGGTGATGCCTCGAGTCGAAGGGGGCAGCCAGTGGCTGCGCCGCGAAGGCGACAGCTGGGCGCCGTTGCTGACTGTCGACGGTGAGGACGAGATGGTCACCACCCCTCTTGGCTTCAGCGGTGATGGGGCACGACTTCTGGTCCGCGACAGCCGCGGACGGGACACCGGGTGTGTGCTCTGGCTCGACATGGCGAGCGGGGCGCTCGAGCTTGTGGCAGAAAACAATGCCGCCGATGCAAGCGACGTCTTGCAAGACCCCACCACGCGAGCGGTACAGGCCGTGGCGTTCAACGTTGCGCGCACGGAGTGGATCCTGCTCGATGATGGCGTGGCGGATTCCCTTGCGGCACTGGGTGCCCTGGGCGATGTGCAGGTCACCAGTCGCACCACCGATGATCGGGTGTGGGTTGCTGCGATTGTCGCGGACGACGCCCCCGTTCGCTACGTGCTTCTCGACCGCGACACCGGTGAGGAGCAGCCTCTGTTCACCAGTCGACCCGACCTGGTGGATGCCCCGCTTGCGGGCATGCAGTGCGTGTCGATTCCCACCCGCGACGATCGCACGCTCGTGGGGTATCTCACGGTGCCCCGCTGGGAAGGTACACGTCCCAAAGAGCCCCTGCCCACGGTACTGCTCGTGCATGGGGGGCCCTGGGCCCGCTCGAGCTGGGGCTTCAATCGAGAGCATCAGTGGCTGGCGAATCGAGGCTATGCCGTGCTCGATGTGAATTTCCGGGGTTCGACAGGGTTCGGCAAGGCTTTCGTGAACGCAGCAGATCGGCAGTGGTCGAAGACCATGCACCACGACCTGCTCGATGCGGTGGAATGGGCGGTCGCGCAAGGGGTGGCTGACAAGGAGCGCGTCGCCATCATGGGCGGCAGCTACGGCGGATACGCGACCTTGGTTGGCCTTGCCATGACCCCTGACGTGTTCGCGGCCGGCGTCGACATTGTGGGCCCCAGCAACCTCGAGACCCTCCTCGCGACGATTCCGCCGTATTGGGCAAGCTTCTATGAAACTCTGTGTCGTCGGGTGGGGGACCCCCGCACTCCGGAGGGCTTGGCCCATCTCCAGGACTGCTCCCCACTGCACCGCTGTGCCGACATCGCCCGGCCCCTGTTGATTGGGCAGGGTGCGAACGACCCGCGGGTGAAGCAGTCGGAGAGCGACCAGATCGTGGCCGCGATGAACTCTGCAGGCGTTCCCGTGACCTATGTGCTCTTCCCCGATGAGGGGCATGGCTTTGCTCGTCCAGAGAACAACCAAGCCTTCTTCGCCGTGGTAGAGCCCTTTCTTGCACAGTCCATTGGCGGGCGTGCGGCACCGATAGGAGACCTCGGCGGCGCAACGATACAGGTTCCGAGTGGCGCGGCTCACATCCCAGGACTCGTGCAGGCGCTGCCCTGATGGGTTCCCACGACCCGGCTGGGCCGGTCGCGATGGCGGTGGTGCCCGGGTCCAGCATCGGCCGTATATGCCTGTGATGCCGGTTCCTCTGGCGCATAGCGGTGCCGGCCTGTTGTGGATGGGAGCCGCATTCTGTATGTACGTTGGTATTCCGCTGTTCGGATTCGATGCGAGTCGACCGTCATCGGCTCTTAGGGCCGCTTGGGGCAAGTGGCGCATCGTCGAAGACATAGGTAGTTTTTGTTCCGTTTTCCTCTAAAAATGGCGTTAGAAAGACGGCCGGCTTTGGTAGTCGACATCCAACGGCGGCTCTTTTGAGTTGTAGAGAATTTGACCGGCCCGTTGTTCTGTGTCGCTGCCCCTCCCTCTCGTAACGGGACGACTTGCATGTCCATCGCGCTTATTTATGGAAGCACCACAGGCAACACCGAGACCGCAGCCGAGATGATTCGGGATGAGCTCGGAGACCGCATCTCCTTTTATGCCGACGTGAACCAGATCAAACCGCAGGACCTTCTCGGATACGACGTGTTGATCCTCGGGTGTCCCACCTGGCACATCGGTGAGCTGCAAGACGACTGGGAGATGTTCCTTCCGGGGATGCGCAACCTCGACTTGAGCGGAAAGAAGATCGCCATGTTCGGGATGGGAGATGCGGTCTGCTATTCCGACACCTTCCTGGACGCGTTCGGTCTGCTTTGGGAAGAGCTGGAGACGCAAGGCTCGCCCACGCTCATTGGGGTCTGGCCGAGCGAGGGCTACGAGTTTGACGAGTCAAAGGGAATGTTGGACGACAAGCACTTTCTCGGGCTCGGCCTCGATGAGGAGAACCAGCCGGAGCTGCACGAAGAACGGATCCAGAAGTGGACTCAGCAGCTGCTCTCCGAGCTCGGCATGGCGTCGTGACTGGTGCTCGAGCGCAGACTGAGCCTCTCTGGGAAGGTCTGTCATGAAGCCCGTCACGATTCTGTTTGGAACGGTGACGGGGAATGCCGCCTCGTGCGCAGCGAAGCTCGAGGTCACGCTCACGAAGTGCGGGATCGCGAGCCGTGTGGTCGACATGCGCTCGTTCGAGCCGGAGGCTCTGGGCGAGGAGGACATGGTGTTGGTGGTGACCTCCACTACAGGAAACGGCGACCCGCCGTACAACGCCGCCTCGCTACACCGGTATCTGCACCATGAGCGTCCGCCGCTCAAGGGGCTCCGGTTTGCCGTATTTGCGTTGGGCAGTCGCCACTTCACCCACTTTGCTCAGTGTGGGAGGGACTTTGATGAGATCCTCGGCGTGCTCGGTGCGGAGCGGATCGTGGAGCGCGTGGACTGTGACGGGTATTATGCCGATCCCTTAGACGACTTTGAGAGTCGACTCTTTGGCTACTTCGGGAGCCATGCCGAGGACTTTCCAGACTTCATGGTGCCGGAGCCGCCTCCGCCTCCGCCGCCGCCGAGGTCGGATCCGGGTGAACCATCGGGGAGTCCCGAGTCTGCCCCGCGCATCCGGACGTTGCTGAGTCGCGTGAAGAGGCGGATGAAAAGCGTCATCGCCCGTCGTCGACTCCGATAGCCGCTCGGTGGGCTGCCACCACGAGCGCGGCCAGTGATGCTGCGTGCGGGGTGGTCGCTTTCGACGCGCAGTGGGGACGGTGCTCTTCTGGGGCACGAAGCGGGTTGTTCAGGGCGTGGACTCCGGCGCACCCCACCGAATCAGCGGCTCGCCACGGGCCTCGAGATGGGCGTTGATGGCTGCGAAATGCCCGCATCCGAAGAATCCCCGGTGTGCCGAGAGGGGACTTGGATGGACCGAGCGCAGTACCCGATGCCGCTGCCCATCGATCATGGATGCTTTCCGACCGGCTGCACTTCCCCACAACACGAAGACCAGACCGCTTCGCCGGGCATTCAGCACTTCGATGACCCGATCGGTGAATTGCTCCCACCCCTGCTTCCGATGGCTGTTGGCTTGATGAGCCCGCACCGTGAGCACGGTATTCAACAGCAAGACGCCCTGATCCGCCCAATGGGTGAGGTCGCCATGCTGCGGAATCGGCACACCGAGAGACGTGTGCAGCTCCTTGTAGATGTTCTGCAGAGACGGAGGAACCCGGACCCCACGACGGACGGAAAAGCACAGCCCGTGGGCCTGACCGGGGCCGTGGTAGGGGTCTTGGCCCAAGATGACGACGCGAACTCGATCGAAGGGTGTGTGCTGAAATGCGTTGAAGATCTCGGCTCCCGGGGGAAACACCCGGTGTTGTGCCTTCTCCTGGAGCAAAAACGCCCGCAGTGCAGCCATGTATGGCTGCTGGAATTGGTCTTCGAGCTCAGCGAGCCACGACGGATCGAGCCGAATGGTGCGTTGATCAGACATGTCGGGAGGCTAACCGAACCGGCCCTCGCGAGGTTTGCGGTGATCGGCTTGATGGATGGGTGGAGGAAGCGCTCGCACTGGACGCGCCGACCGATAGGGGGTGGCTGCCGTCGGATTGACGGGTCTCGAATCGGTCCGATAGAGTGCCGCATGGTCGGCGTTTCCCGAGCCCTCCCCGAACTGTCCCTGGATTCCCCGAGATGACCGCTCCCGATCCGCCGCAGGAGTCAGCCCATCTGCTCGAGATGATGGTGGACCTCGTAGACGACATCGGGCAGTTTCTCGAGTGGGCGGAGCTGACGGGGGCCGATGCGTTGCCCGCGGAGGGGCGACTGCCCCAGGAGGTGCGTGAGGCCATCCGCAACGCCCCGGTCGCACCGCGTCCACAGGCAAGGTCACCGCGCGTGGAGCCGCGCGCTTCGGAGGCGCGTACAGACGCGCGAGAAACGGCAGCGCAGGCCACGGAGCGACGGGCCGAGGGCGCTTCGGGTGCGCCCTCCTTGGGCAACTGGGAAGCCTTCCTCCGAACCGGAACATCGTCCCAGGACGCCGGCTCCAGCAGCGTGAGCGATCGGGTGGTTTTTGAGGGCCGGGCGCATGCGGTGTATGGCTATGGAAGCCCTGGCGTACCGGTCATGATCATCGGTGAGGCGGCCGAGGATGGAAGCGGAGCCATCCAGGAGCCCTTTGAGGGGTCCGCGGGTCAGATGCTGGCGCGTATGCTCGCCAACGTGCTCTCGCTGCAGCCGGCCGATGTCTATGTGGCCAATGTGGTGCTGCGAGCGGGTTCGGGGCGGGATCACAGCACCGCAGAGGAGCGGGCCCGGTGTCGATCGGCGTTGCGCCAGCGCATCCAAGCGGTCGAACCAAAGGTGGTGCTGGTATTGGGCGACACGGCTTGCCGAACGGCTTTGAGCGACCGCGCCGAGGTGGAGCGTCTGCGAGGGCGTTGGCACAGTGTTCGTGTGCCCAATGGCACCGTACGAGCCATGGTCTCGTTCCATCCGAGCCATCTGCTTCGTCATGCCAGCGAGAAGCGTCGTGCCTTTGACGATCTGAAGGCTGTCCGGTCTGCGTTGGCCGCCGCTCCCTGAGTGTCGGCGGTTTTACCGGCACGACTGTTCGTCGAAGTGGCCGCAGTGAAGTCCGCTGTAGCCGGAGCACTGTGGACGCCGAGCACACCGGTGAAGACCACTGGTGCGTTGGGCGACCCCGCGTGTGGGGCGGAGCGAGTCAGCTCTGCCTTTGTCCAGCACCTTTGGAGAGCCGCAGCCACATGGGAACCAAAGAGGCTCCCCCGCCCCGAATCCGTTCGAGCGCAGCGTTCATCTCCATGCACACGCCGAAGTCTGGCTCGGTCTTGCTGGCCCGTTCCAGAGGCTCGACTGCCGTGTGGTCCCCCTGCTCGTTGAGGTACCGGGCCGCCCGCCACCGCACGAGATGGGAGCGGTCGCTCAATGCATCACACATGGTTGCAACGGCCTCGGATGTGCCCAGATCGCTGAGTGAGTCTCCTGCGGTCCGGCGCACGATGACCGAGGGATCACGGGCGACTGCTGCACATAATGGTGCCACCGCAGCGGCCCGATCACTGCCGCCCAGGGCGGCGGCTGCCCAGCGACGCACCGCTGTCTTGGGGTCTGATAGGGCGGAAAGCAGCGCGGGGAAGCTTCCGTCGTCTACCTTGACGACCTGGATGGCCGCCAACCGTTTCCGCCAGTCGGGGTCGGAGAGCGATGCGACCAGCTCGGCTTGGGTGGGTGGTTTCCGCGCCACCGCTGTGGGGGCACGTCCAGCGATTGCCGCCTGTGCCAGCTGGGCCAGATCATGTTCCGAAAAGGCTGAGTCCAGCTCGTCAGCGACCATCTGCGCCACGTCGGAGGGCTCACCATACCGAGGCTCCAGCGTCCGCCAGCGCCGCTCGGCCAGGTAGTTTGCTTGGATGGCGCTCAAGACACCGGCCAACGCTTCTTCGAACCGCTGTGGCAGGGCGACTCGCAGCTGTTCTTCGGCACTGTTTACCCGCACTTGGCTGGGAAGATTGCGGAACTCGAGGATTGCGATCTCGACCGGTGCGAGGGTTGCGGGAGTGCTCTGGCCGGCATCGGCATCGGCATCGGCATGCTCGTGTGCTTCACCGGGCTTGGCCAGCAAGCGAGAAGCCTCGGCAAGGATGGGCTTCCAGTCCGCCCCTCCTCGCCGAGTCACCGTGATGAAGTCGCGCGCGAGGAAGACCGATCGCACGCCCTCGATGGCCAATACGACTCGGGCGACTTCCGGTGCCTGGGCGAGGTTTGCGGAGTCTTTCCCGATGGTGATCGACCGGTCGCCGAAGCTTCCATCGACCTTGAGCATCATGCAGTTGGGGTTGGGCGTGGTCTCGATGGATCGCAGGAACATACGAAGGACTATCCCGCCTCGGGTTGAGGAGCCGAAACAGACTTGCGAGCATCGGGCGGGCTGGTGCAAGGCCACGCTCGACGATTGAAGTTCGGGAAGCGGTCCGGTAGGGTCAAGGGGTGCTCGAGCCTCCCGATTCCCCGCCACAGGAGTAGGCATGGGTGCAGTGAAAGCGGCCGGTCGTTCCTCTCCTGAGCCGGCAACGCTTACGCAAGAAGACCATCAGCAAAGGGTGATCCAAGCCATCTCCTGGTATGGAATCATCATTTCGTGCACGTATGCATTCTTATACGTGCTGCTTGAGTTTCATCTGTTCGGACTCACCACGTTCGGCTTTGCCGTCTTCTATGTGGTCGTATTTGTCTTGAGCGATCGAACCCGATTTCCGGTGCGTACTCTCGGGATTTCTTTCATGTTCGTGGTGCTGATGCATACGACCTCGTTGGGAACGCTGTTCATCTCTCCCACGACCGGCCTGCATCTCTGGGGCATCATCGTCCCGTTCTTTTGCATCATCACGGTGTCTGCTCGCGACTGGATCTGGTCCACGCTGTTCTCCACCGCTGCGTGTGGCGTGCTGTGCTTCTTGGAGTGGAACAAAGAGACCTACATTCCTCCGCTGGGGGTCGAGGTCATGGAAGAGCTGGTTCCATGGGTCCGGACCTTCACCGTCCTCACCATTGTGCTCTTCGTGGCAGGAATCTTCTGGCTGTACCACCGGAACTTGTCCAAAGCGCGGGAAGACCTCCAGCAGTCGTTCGACCGCTCGGAGTTGCTGTTGCTCAACATTCTTCCAGCGTCGATTGCCAGTCGTCTCAAAGAGGAGACCCGGGTCATTGCAGACGACATCAGCGAAGCTTCGGTCTTGTTCTGCGACTTGGTCGGATTCACGCCGATAGCGTCGGAACAGACCGCACTTGAGACGGTCAAGATGCTGAATGGGGTCTTCGTGGCCTTCGATGAGGCCACGGCTGCTCGTGGGCTGGAAAAAATCAAGACCATTGGGGATGCCTACATGGTGGCTAGTGGTGTTCCCAATGCGCGAGCCGGCCATGCAATCGAACTGATGCACTTGGCCATCGAGTTTCTCGAGATCCTCGAAGAGTACAACGCCACGGAAGGCTACGACTTGTCGCTGCGGATTGGCATCAACTGCGGGCCCCTCACGGCCGGTGTCATCGGCAAGCACAAGTTTTCCTACGACCTGTGGGGAGACACCGTCAATGTGGCTTCTCGCATGGAGTCCAGTGGCATCCCCGGTCGGATTCAGGTCACAGAGGCGGTGGTGAATGCCACCGGGAGTGCCTTTTCGTTTGAGCCCAGGGAGAGCGTGACCATCAAGGGGAAGGGTCAGATGAAGACATTTCTCCTCGGGGTGGGTTCCTGACCCGACCTGGCGAGCAGGGCATGTGGAGGACAACGGCGCGGCCTCTGCAACGAGCTTGGTGTCGGCAACGAGCTTGGCGTCTGCACCTGGGAGGGAGGCTGCGTGTGCGAGGGGCGAGAAGCGGGTGGGATGCCAGTGGTCATCGGCCGTTCGCTTCGGTGGATTGACCGGCCGAGTGTCGTACCGATACACTCCGGAGGGCGCTGCTGCGGCTGTCTCCGATCCGGCGCCCGACTGCCGCTTATACCCGAGGGGAGGCCTCGTTGAAGTACTCGGACCAAGAGGTCAAGTTGCTCGCCCATGCTCTGTGTGCGGCGTACGTGCTCGTGGCGTGGAGCGATGGACATGCATCGGCCCCAGAGGGGAGTGTGTTCGAAACGGCGAGGGCGCGACTCGTTTCCGACTTGCGGTTGGTGGAGAATCGCATGGAGGAGGCAGCGATGGCCGGCCTCCTCGATATGTACTTCTCGGAAGACACGATCGAAGCGTATCGAACTCTGTCCGAGTCCGACTTGCTTCGGCGCATCGATCGGGCCCGGATGATGGTGGCCTCGAAAGGATCTCGCGCTGTCGCGGAGCGGTATGCTTCGAAGATGAACGCGATTGCGCGCGAGCTGGCCGAAGCCTCCCGGAGCCTGGTCTTCGTGGGCCCCAAAGTCAGTGGCTCGGAGCGGACCATGCTCGACCGCATCGCCGAGGTGCTGGCCGGGCCCTGAAGTGCCCCCGGCATCCTGCTGGCTCTGGGCTGGGGGCGCCACGCAACCCGTGATGCTTCGCATCCAGGCTGGCAGTCGTGCAGGTGCGACGGTACTCTCGAACCCCCTGAAGCGGGCATCCTGGCTAGGAGTCGCCATGGCGAAGTTCAAGCGCTGGCCACAGATTGCGACGGCGATCGGCATCCTGCTCGCTGGAGAAGCGGGGCTGCGGATGTTCTCGGCTCCACCCGCCATCGACCTGTATCGGATGTACCGCCTGCACGGTGCTGACGGCTTTGCGATGCTCGATCAGATGGGGCTCTCGGTAGCGCTGATGCAGAGCTGTCATCGCCTGCTCCAGCTCGACGATGACTTGCTTTGGAAGGGTCGGCCGAACCTCGACATGGACGCCCGCTCCCTGTCGCTCGCAGGAGATTCCGCCTGGCGCATCCAGACGAACGCAGATGGCTTTCGAGACCGGTCTGCGTCGCCGTCGGTCACGCGGGTGGCACTGGGTGACTCGTGTACCTTTGGCTGGGGAGTCGACACCAACTGGACCGAGGCACTCGAGGCACGCACCGGGCTGGCGGTCCAGAATCTTGCGCTGCCCGGGTACAGCTCCGTGCAGGGGCGCCGGGTCTTCGAACAGTACAAGCCGCCCGTGGTGGATGTGCTCTTCTTGAACTTCGGTGCCAATGACGGGCACACGGTCTTTCAGGGCGATCGGTCCCGAATCGAGCAGCGACACACGCTGATCGGACGGCTCCGCCATGCTCTCGCGGGGCTGCACCTTGTCCAGCATGCGCGGGGGCACTTGTATCGGACCTGGGCGAAAGGAACGGTTCTCGCGTGGCGGTCGGGTGCCTATGGTTCGCGGGTCACGCCGGAACAGATGGCGCTGGAGTATGGGGCGATGGCCGACCAGGCCGAACGCACGGTCCTCCTCGATATCTGTGCCCGCGATGAGTACAGCCAGGTCATGCGGGAGGTCGCCGAGCGCGACCGCCGCGTCGATCTGGTTCGGTATCGGGACCTCGGCGGCGAGACCGTGGATGGATGTCATCCCACCGTGGCCGGTCACAGGGCGCTTGCGGAGGCGGTCGACGCGGTCCTGTCTCGCTAGGGCTCGGACACGAACCTCGACTGCGTCTATCGAACCGGGGCGGTCATGATCGAGTCCGGAAATTCCATTGGCTCAAGGTTCCTGTAGGGCCGATGAACCCTATGGAGACATCCTCTTGGGGATCTCTCGGGATGGAGTGTGCAGCAGGTCTGTGCCCCGTGCCCGCGGACTGCACCGAAATCTGGTGCGGCGGCTGGGCTTCGATCGTGCCGATTGACATCGGAGAGAGACACGCTACGTCGTCCGGAACGTAGATGAAACTCGATTTCATTTTCATTTACGGCGGCTCACCCACGCAGCAGTGCGTCGACCGCCGATGTCGTTCGCGGGAGAAACCATGTTGGCAGCCTTTACCTTTGCCTTGTTGTGCACGGCCCAGAGCTGGGCCGGCTCGATCGTGGACAGCACCGGAGCCACCGTTGAGTCGAAGGACCCGCAGCGGGTCATCACCATCGCCGGAAATGTCTCCGAGACCGTTTTCGCGCTCGGCTTGGGCGACAAGGTCGTCGCGGTCGATGCGAGCAGCCTGTTCCCGGCGAAGACGCAAGAGCTTCCCAAGGTGGGCTACTACCGCAACATCAACGCGGAGGGCGTGCTGTCGCAGTCGCCCGACCTCATTGTCACCACCGACGCCGCCGGCCCTCCGGAGGTGCTTGAGCAGCTTCGCGGGTCTGGGATTCCGATTGCGGTGCTCTCGGCGGCCCAGACCATGGAAGCCGCTCAGAAGCGCATCACCCAGATCGGAGCACTGCTCGATCGCACCGACGAAGCCAAGGTGCTGACCGACAAGATGGCCAGCCAGCTGGCGGCTGTGGTGAAGCCGGAGACCCCACCCAAGGTCCTGTTCATCTACGCACGCGGTGCGGGTACGCTCAACGTTGCGGGGACCGACACCTCGGCAGACGCGATGATCAGCCTCGCTGGTGGAACCAACGCCGTCACGGGCTACGAGGGCTACAAGCCGATGAGTGCTGAAGCCATCATCGAGGCCGCGCCGGACTTCCTGCTGTTCACCACGCGAGGTCTCGAGTCGCTCGGGGGTCCAGAGGGCGTGGCCAAGCTCATTGCAATCGAGCAGACGCCGGCTGGAAAGAAGCAGCAGATCATCGCCGTGGACGACCTTGTTTTGCTCGGGTTTGGTCCGCGAACGGGCGAGGGCGTGCAGGAGCTGTCTGAGAAACTCCAGCCCTGAATGACAGACAAGCGCCAACCGCGGACGGCTGCTCTCTTCGCGCTGCTCGGTGCCGCACTGGTCGCCGTGTCTGCTGCCTCGGTTCTGCTCGGGGCGATGAGCATCCCTTTTTCGTCGCTTCTTCAGCTCGTGGGAGAGACCCTGGGTGTGATGCCTGAGGGCGAAGTCCCGAGTGGCCACCGCTACGTGTTGGTGCACCTGCGGCTGCCGCGCACCATCTTCGCCGTGCTTATCGGCGGTGCGCTCAGTGTGTCGGGTGCCATGATGCAGGGGCTCTTTCGAAACCCGCTGGCCGACCCCGGGTTGCTTGGCGTCTCCAGTGGCGCAGCGCTCGGTGCGGCCATGGTGATTGTGTTGGGCTTTGCGTTGCCGGTGTATCCGCTCCTCACACTCCCGCTCGCCGCCTTTATCGGAGGGGTCCTCGCAACGATTGTGGTGATGCGACTGTCGTTTCAAGGCGGTCGGTCGAACGTCGCCAGCATGCTCCTCGCGGGGATTGCCATCAATGCGGTCTGTGGAGCGGGTACTGGCCTGCTCGTCTATATCTCCGATGATGAGCAGCTTCGATCTCTGACCTTCTGGACGATGGGCAGTGTGGGGGGGGCCAGCTGGGACAACCTCCCGTACGTGGCGCTGTTGGCCTTTGGGCCGGTCCTATTGGCGCTCCCGCTGGCCAAGTCGATCAACGCCATGCTCCTCGGCGAGTCCGAGGCACATCTGCTCGGTGTGAACGTCGAGCGCCTCAAGAGGGTGATCATCTTTTATGTGTGCGTCATGGTCGGGACCAGTGTTTCCCTGACCGGGATGATTGGGTTCGTCGGACTCGTGGTCCCGCACTTGTGCCGGCTGCTGTTCGGGGCCGACAACCGCCGGGTGTTCACCGGCAGCCTTCTATTGGGCGCCATCATCCTCCTGAGCGCCGATCTGATCTCGCGCACGGTGGTGGCTCCCGCGGAGCTGCCCATCGGCATTGTCACCAGCATTGTGGGGGGACCATTCTTCTTGTCGCTGCTCTACCGGAGTCGCCGCGGGGGGATGTTCTGATGCTTGAAGCAGAACAGATCACGTTCGATATCGGTTCAAAGCAGATTCTCAGAGACGTTTCCATCGAGATCCACGCGGGTGAGATGGTCGCGCTCTGCGGGCCCAATGGGGCGGGCAAGTCCACCCTCCTGCGCATACTCTCCGGCGAGCAGAAGCCTTCCTCGGGGACCGTGCGGTTTCGCGAGCAGCCCCTCGACGCATGGCCGCCGATGCAGCTGGCGCGCTGTCGGGCGAAGCTGAGCCAGGAGTCGCAGCTGACTTTTGGCTTTCGCGTGTACGAAGTCATTGAGATGGGGCGCTTTCCGCACGACACGCCGGGGCGCGACCCGGAGATCATCGAGCGCTGCATGCGCACGGTGGGGATCGATGCCCTCCGGGATCGCTTCTACACCTCGCTTTCGGGCGGCGAGAAGCAGCGGGTGCACCTCGCGCGCGTGATGGCCCAGCTGGACACCTCGGATGGTGGACCCCGCGTATTGTTCCTCGATGAGCCCACGTCTGCGCTCGATCTGTTGCATCAGGAGGTTGCTCTGGAGCAGGCGCACACCCTCTGCCGAGCAGAAAATGTGGGCTCAGTCGTGGTCTTGCACGACCTCAATCTCGCAGCTGCGTGGGCAGATCGCATCCTCCTGATGAAAGACGGTGAGATCCGTCACCGTGGCGCCCCCGCGGAAGTGCTGTGCACGGAGGTACTGCGCGAGGTGTATGAGATTGAGGTCCTGGTGATGCGGCATCCGCAGACCGACCGACCCATCGTGACGATCGACCGCAACGCTCGCTGAGCGACGAGACCCGTGCGATTCGGTGCCGGTGTCTGTCACGGGAGGCTGGATTCGACCGCCGAGGCAGCGGCGGACCGACCGCCCGACGGCGCACCCATTGATGTGCGATGTGCCACTGCAGTCGGCTATGGAGCTTGCGTTTGGGCCTCCGAGCCTCGCTGAACGACCGACCACCCTGGGTGCAAATGTGTGGACAACCCTTGCTGCGGCAACCCTCCTGACTGCTTGGGCCGCGGAGCCCGTACCGGAACCGGCTGCGGGATCGGAACCCACGACCATGCCCGCGCCCGCACCAACCGAGGCACTGCCTGAACCGGCCCCTGAAGAAGTCCCGCCGGCGCCGATCAACAGAGACGAGGAGGCCGCCATCAAGCTCCTGGGTTTGGTGTTGAATACGTACGAAGCGGGGGATCACCTGGCGGCCAAGGGGATGTTGGAGAAGCTCTACAAGCGGTACCCCGGTACGCAGGCCCAGCGGATGTCTGTGGACGTGATGCAGATGCTGTCCATCGTGGGGCGACCGCTGCCCGCCGACTGGGAATCGCATGTGAAGGAATGGTTCACGCCAAAGCAAGGGCTTGAGCTCGACAAGGGCCTGGTGGTGGTGTTGTTCTGGGAAGTGTGGTGTTCCCACTGCACGAAGGAGATCCCGACCTGGCAGGAGCGATACGAGGCGCTGGTCCCACAAGGACTCAAGCTTGTCGCTTTGACACAGATCACGCGCGATGCCACACCGGAGCATGTGCGGAATTTTGTAAAACTCCACGGTCTGGGCTTTCCCATCGCCCAAGAAGACGGTGTGCTCTCGACGGCCGCAGCAGTGAACGGGTTTCCGTCTGCCGCGGTCTACCGCGACGGCGTCGCCATCTTTCGCGGTCATCCCGCCATCCTCACGGATGCACTCTTGTCGGAGTGGCTCCACAATCCTTGACTTGTGGTGTCTGGTGGGCCGGAGGAGACCCACGTCAGCCTCATGATGCCCGTCTCGGAAAACCTTTTGGGGGGTTGGAGAATCACAGTTAGCCCCCGGCCATGTTGTGGTTCCTCCTGCCCGTCTTCGTCGTGTCTACACCAGCCAGCGCCGCTCCGGAAGCACGGCGTCTCGGTGACCACACCTACTGGATCGAGACGCTCGACAATGGCCTGCAAGCCATCTCGGTGGCCGACGACTCCGAGCCAACGGCGAGCGTGTTTGTTGTGTACTCGGTCGGCAATCGCATGGAGACCGACGGCGCGCACGGCATCGCGCACTTGACCGAGCATGCTGCATTTTCCGGCACCCCTACGGTTCCCATGAATGCACTGATCGACGCGGTCGAGGCGGAAGATGGGGAGGCCAACGCCTACACCCGCGACGACATGACCGTCTATTACGACTACAACATCCCCACGGCGATGGTGCCAGATGTGTTGCGGATGGAAGCCGACCGCATGCGCAACGTGGCATTCGCGGAACCAGACTTCCTGTTTGAACGTGACCGGCTGGAAAAGGAAGAGCAGTCCACCCAGACGCCCCGGCTTCAGCTCACCGCATGGCGTCGACATGCTGCATACGGTGCGCAGGCCTACGGGGCGGGCCTCTTCGACGTGGACGGCAACTCGGATGCTCCTGGCCTCGATGCCGACACCGTGAAGGCCTTCTACGACCGGTGGTACCAGCCGCATCGGGCGTCCGTGGTTGTGATCGGTCCGCCGCATACCGAGGCCCTACCCATGATTGCGGCTGCGTTTGCCGAGGTTCCGACTGCCGCTGGTGGCATTGAACCGCATGTGGTGGCACTCGAGGAAGCGCTTCCCGCACCCGATGTTGCGGAGTTCGAGACGGGCTTGACGCGGCTTCGTTCCGAGCGCGTCTGGGTGGGCCCCGGCCTCGACCAGACCACCGACCGAATGGCGCTCGAAGCCCTCGCTGCCATCCACAGCCTCCAACCGGCCAGCGAAGTGGGGACCCGAGAAGTGTTCATCGACGGGGTCATGGGCAGCAGCCTCTTCGTGGTTGCCGCGACCGGCGACACCGCAGACTCAAGTGTGGATACTCTCATGCAGGAAGTTCGCACCGGCGAGGTCACCGAGGCCCAGCTCGAGGCGGCCAAGGCATCGCTGAAGGGTGCCCGCGACGGCCGCTCCCTGCGCACACGGCCGTACTTCTCCCTGGCAGTCGACTTTGGCTTGTACAGCCGATGGGGGCTGCTGGACACGTTGCTGGAGCAGGACGCGTTGATCGACGCGCTCGAGGTGGAGGACGTGCGCGCTGCGGCCACGAAGTGGCTGGACCCTGAGCGGGCTTGGACCCTCCGCTTCCAGCCCGACGAGGCTGCACTGGCGGCGCTGCCCACCGACAAGGTCGGACTCCGTGAGGCGGGCATGGCGGCTGTGGAGAGCGGCGATCTCGTGCGGGCCATTGCCGCGTTCGAGCGCTTGCTCGCCCTTGGTGCAAACCAGATGAACACGGTCATCTACCACTACACCCTCGGAGAGCTGAACTTCAACCTGCGGCGGTACGACGAGGCACGGCGACAGCTCGAGGCCGGCCTTGCCATCGTTGACTACCCTGCCCTTCGCGAGCTGCTCACAGAGGTCAACGCGGCCGATGGGGGCGCGCCGGTGGTGGTGGATGCCGCTGAGGCTGCAGCGGATGCTCCGCCCGTGGCGGATGCAGCGCCCACGAGCGTTCGCGTGGTGGACACCACGGGCGAGACCCCCCCATGGGCCACTGAGGCGGCCACGGTGATGGGCCAGCTGGAGCAGTGGCGGGAGCTCCCGTTCAAGCGCGACCTCGTGGTCCAGTTTGCCTCTTCCGCGGGCGATGGCATCGCCGGGTACTACCAGCCCTCGACCGAGACCCTCGTGGTGGGGCTGTCGAACTCGGAGCGCTTCAACCGCGGCACCATGCTGCATGAGATGTTTCATGCGCTCCAGGACCAACACTTCGACCTGACCAGTCTCGACGCCCGCGTAGACAGCCTCGACGCCGAGCGCGCGCTCAGTGGAATCATTGAGGGAGAGGCCATGCTCGCGGTCTCCGAGCTCATGGACTACGATTTCTTCTCCCACGCAAAGCTCCCCGCAGATGGACCGGTCAACGCCGACCGCGTGGAAGGGATCTACCGGTACGGCGATGGACAGCTGTTCATCAAACACCTGCGCGACGTGGGAGGCTGGGAGCTGGTGGCCAAGGCGTTCGAGAATCCGCCCACCTCCACCGCCGAGATTTACCACCCGGAACGCTACCTCAGCGGATGGGAGTACAAACCGCCTCGGCGTCTGCCCAAGCTGCGTCCGTCGGGTTCCGAGCGGCTGGTCTCGAGTGACTCGATGGGGGAATTCGGACTGCGGATGTTGCTGTTGTACTCCCCGGAGACCCGTCCTCTGGCACCCATCCTGGGAGCGGCCCTGGTGGGCGACCGACAGGTGACCATCAAGACGCCCGATGGGCAGCTGCGGATGGCGTGGGCGCTCGTGTTTGAGCATGCCGAGGCGGCCGCACGCTTTCGCGATGTCGTGGCCACCGCGGCCGCGACCATCCCGGGTATGACCGAGCTTGAGGTGGTGGACCGAGGCCACCTGCGGCGCGCCGGCGGACACACTGTAGAGCTCTTCTGGCGGGTCCCTGCACCACCGGGAAAGCCTGTGGCCCACTGAGCAGTATCCAAGTCACGCCCATCCCTGGGCCTCAACGCGCGATGGAACGCGTTACGGCGGCACGTCGGGGAGCCTGCTGTTCAGCGACCCGTGCGAGAAGTCCTCCGGCAGTGGAAGGCGAAGAGATGTCTGTTTGGCTGCTCGTCGGATTCCTGGGTATCGCCAGTGCAGAGCCCCCGGCGGGCGCCTTCGACCCACCTGCGACCAACGGCAGTGTGCTGCAGGGCAGCGTGGCTGTTGCGGCATGGATCTGGAGGCACACCATCACGATCGGAGACGGCAGCCGCTGTCCATTCCATCCATCCTGTTCGGCCTACGCGGTGCATGCCATCCGGCGAGATGGGCCGCTCGGGATGGTGCTTGCATTCGACCGGCTTCAACGAGACGGAAGCGCCCATGAGTATGCCCTCTCTGCGTCTGGACACCATCGCCTGGACCCTGTTTCCGATCATCCTCGGGCGGTCGATCTTCTGTTCGGTCGCACGTGCAGACGACAGCGTGCCGAAGGAAGTGTCGCCTGTTTCTGAGGTCGCCGACAGGGCTGCGTCACCCGTGGAAGCACCCGAAGCGGTCCCGACTCCCTCGACCTCGGAAGCCACCCAGGCGCTGCGCCTCCTCAAGGCTCGGGATCCACAAGGGGCCTTGTCTGCAGCCATCCTCGCGGAGTCTGGATCGCGTTCGCATCATGCCGGCTACCTCCGGGCTGCCGCTCTGATCGAGCTGGACCGAACCGGCGAAGCCATTCCGATATTGGAGCGGGTTGCCGAAGGCACCACCGACTCGGCGCTGCAACAGCATGCGCGAATGCTGGCCTTCTCAGCGCTGTTTGCTGACAGTCCAGAGCTCGCCCAGCACCAGTCTGCTCGGCTCCTGGAGTCGAGTGCATCGCTCGAACATGCACGCCTCCACGCCATGACACAGGTTCATCAGGGCAAGTTTCCCGCTGCAGCGACGGTCATCGAAGCCCATGCCCCAGAGCTGCTTCCCAAGCTCAGTGAGAGCGTCTCGGCGGGCCCACGCTGGCGCAGTCCTGGGGCAGCCGCTGGTCTCGCCGTGGTTCCTGGGGTGGGGCACCTCTACGCAGGCAGCCCGAAGCAGGCGGCCTCCGCTTTTGTGGTGAACAGTGTATTTGCCACTGGGATTGCGCTGGCGGCCCGCAACGAGTCTTGGGGAACGGTTGGCGTGCTGGGTTTCTTCGGTGTTGGGTTCTACATGGGCAACATGTACGGCGCCGCCGATGCAGCGCGTCGGCACAACCGAAAGGCGCTCCGAACGATCGAGCGGGACCTTGCCACCGAAGGGTGGCAGGTCCCGCCAGTCTGGTTGCCGGAAGAGCAAGAGCTCGAGTGATGCAGGCTTGCGACCCTCAGGGCTCCGTGATCTCCATGTCGACCAGGCCGTCCTGGCTGCGGGTGATCAGCGCCGTCTTGCCCGACTTGCACCAGACCTTGATGGAGCTTGGTGCGTACAAGTAGTTGGTGATGTAGCCGAGGAAGCCATCCACGAAGTCGCGCTCCGTGTGGACCTTTGCGATGCCATTGGGGCAGACCTCTGCGAGGCTCACCGGGCCTGGAAGCTCTGCGATACCCCAGAGCAGGCGATGGTGCATGATGTCGCTCTTGGGGTCGGCGGTGGTCGAGGCGCCGGTGGTGTAGTTGGTCTTGTAGCAGCCGGTGAGCGCGACTGCGAGCGCCACTGGGATGAGTCGGTTGGGCATGGCTCAGGCTCCTTCGTCGGTGGTGGTTTCGTCTTCGGAGGCCGAGGTGGTCACCAGGGTGCGCCCGGAGAGCTCGTCGGGCGTGAGGTTCCAGGCCGAGCCTGAAGCGCACGTGATCTTCACGGTAATGGGTGTGTAGATGGAGCACGTGAGACAGCCGAGCAGACCGTCCACGAATTCCGCCGACTCTTCAATCTTAGCCACGCCGGAGGGGCAGATCTGGTCGAGGTTGAAGTTGGACTCACCGATCAGGCCGTACACGTAGAATTGGGCCTTGTGGTCGGAGGTGGCGCCAGGTTGTGCGCCCGTCTGAATCGTATTTTTGTAGCAGCCAGACGCAAGAACAGCGACTGCGAGAGATGCTGTTCTGAGACTTCGCATCATGGGTTCTCCAGGGTGGATGGATCAGGAAGGAAGAGAGAAGCGGTAGACGTGGACCCGGCCAACGACCGGGTGGGCCCCACCAGAAGTCGTTGCGCCACAAGTCGTCGAACGGACGGCGGCAGAGGGACTGGAGACTCCACGCGCAGGCGCCCTTCGAGGCGAGGCGGGGCTTTGTCGTCTACGGGCACCCAGCGGAGCTCGGCCACGGGCGTGTCGCGAGAGCGATACACCTGCACCAGTAGCGCGTTGGGGGCACACTCGACCGCCACACGCACATCGGCAGTGCGGCCGCCGGCCGTGAGGGTGACATTGGTGAAGTTCGATACAGACGCTTCGGGTTGCGTACTGTCCACGAACCATGCGAGGTCGGGCCATGCGGTGATGTCGCAAAGCCGCTCGGAGACCGTGTGCAGGTCGACTTCAAGCGGTACCGAGACCGCACCGACAACGGAGCGACGCTCCGAGGTGAGACACAGAGGTGTATGCGCCGTGACAGACGGGCTGTCGGGGACCATGGCCTGGGTTGGCGCGGCGTCGAGACACGCTCCCACATGAAGGACTGTCGCATTTCCCGTGGATGCGAGGGCAATCCCAAACAGTAGAGCAGAAAAGGAGGGGAGCAGCTTCAATCGAGACTCGGTTTGTGGGGCCCGGACGCCTGAGGCGGGACGGTATCACCAATAAAGGGACCGATGCAACAGTCGGTATGTGGATGGTCTTAAGTCCCACGTTCGACTCGATGGGGGCTCGGCATGGGCTGCTCGGAGCAGCTGAATTGCCTGGGCGCTGGAGCCGCACGCTGGCGACTCCAGCGCTTGGGCAACATGGCTTTGGGAGTCTCTGGAAGATTGGGCTACGGCCGTCGCATGGAAACCATTCACGACCCCTTTGCCCTCTTCGATACTTGGCTGGCCGAGGCCGTTGCCGCTGAGCCGCGCGTGCCGAACGCGATGCAGATCGCCACGGCCGATGCCGATGGTCGGCCGAGCTTGAGAACGGTCCTGCTCAAGGGCCACAGCCCCGATGGCTTCATCTTCTATACCGACACGCGCTCCCGCAAGGGCCGTGAGCTGAAGCATCGAGCTCGCCTCGTGGCTCTGCTGCACTGGAAGAGCCTTGAGCGACAGATCATCATCGAGGGCCGGGGTGTTCCCGTCGCAGGCACCGTCGCAGACGCCTACTTCGCTTCGCGACCACGCGGCAGTCGCCTCGGTGCATGGGCTTCTGAGCAGGGGCAGGAGCGTGGTCCTGGCGTGCTTGAGGCCCGCTTTGCTGCAGAGGAGGCCCGCTTCGCCAATCGGGATGTGCCCCGTCCTCCGTACTGGAGCGGCTACCGCATCATCCCCGACCGCATCGAGTTCTGGCAGGGGCGCCCCAGCCGCCTGCATGACCGCCTCGTGTTCGTGCCTGGCGAAACGGGGTGGACGACTCATCAGGTCAATCCCTGAGGTGCATCCATTCCCCCGAGAGCCTGTCCGTCGGACTGGGCAAGACAAGGCGCAGCGATGGGGAGCGCCTGCGACCGTCGCGGCATCGGGGTTTCCGTTTGCCGCCGGGTTGGTGAGGGAGGGTCTCCACAAGCGAGTCGTGTGGTCCCCTTCGAGTGGTCGGGCGAGCGCCACGTTGCTGCTCAAGGGTCCCCTCGACTCGGACATGGACCGGATGGAGCCCATCCGGTCCATGGTCTCACCGGGTCTCAGGGCGTGTCGGAGACCTGGCCTGCGTCTCGATCCGAGCCATCGGCAATTCCCCAGCAGGTGACGGCGGACTCGGTGTCGACGGCGCAGGAGTGGAACGCACCCACCGACACGGCAACGTAGCCGTCATCGGTCGGGGCGCCTGCAGTTTGCCCGAAATCGAGCGCCGTGTTGGTGGTGAGCCCCCAACACTCGACTGCGCCGGCTCCGCTGAGTGCACAGGTGTGGTAGCTGGCTCCCGACACGTCGACGTAGCCGTCGCCTGTGGGCGTATCGGTGACCTGGCTGTCCTGGTCGAATCCCCAGCAGGACAGACTCCCTGCAGCGTCGAGTGCGCAGGTGTGCCAGTTGCCTCTGCCCAGGGCCGTGTAGCCATCATCGGTGGGTGCCGTGGAGACCTGGTTGCCGTATCCATCCCATCCCCAGCACTTGACTGCACCGGCACCGTCGAGTGCGCAGGCATGACCCGCGCCCACACTGAGCGCGGTGTAGCCTGTGTTGTTCGGGGTGTCTGATACGGCGGCCAGATCGGTATCTTGCCCCCAGCATGCGATGCCGCCGGAGGTGTCGAGGCCACAGACGTGTGCGCTGCCGACCCCCACAACCGTGAAGTTGCTTCCGTCGGGCACATTAGAGGTCTGACCATGGGTGTCGTCACCCCAGCACAGGATGGCGCCTGCGCTGTCGATGGCACAGCTGTTGGCGGAGCCGGCGCTCACAAATGTGAATCCACCGCCGTCGGGGGCCCCAGACACCTGACCGTCTTCGTCATCACCCCAACACAGGATGGCCCCTTCGCTGTTGAGCATGCAGGTGTGGGCGGAGCCCGCGCTGAGCACGCCGGCGGGCGCAGCTACGTCTGCATCGGTGTCTGCATCGGTGTCAGTGTCGGTGTCGGTGTCGGTGTCGGTGTCGGTGTCGGTG
>CAJWOS010000011.1 GCA_913044235.1 uncultured Pseudomonadota bacterium | reverse complement strand
GGCGCCCGCTCAGGTCCCGCTTCAGGGTGCTGAGGGACCGGGCGCAGATCTGGGCCGCCTTCTCCATGACCTGGCCGTAGGTCGGCTCGGGCGAGTAGCGCAGGAACTCACTCACGCCCCAGAAGCCCGTCTGCTTGTCGACCTTGACCATGTAATTCGTCAGCTCCGTCTGCTCCCCCCGCTTCGTCATGTTGTACCAGCCGTAGTACTTCTCGATGTTGCACATCCCGGCGCAGGGCCGGAGGCACGCCGCGACCAACACGACGGCGCCGACCCTCACCATCTTCGTGAACGAGTTCTCGCCGACGTACTCGACGTCGTCCCAGACGCGGATCGTGCCCGATCGCCGCAGGTCGAGGCGGATGGGCTCCCACGGCGTCTGCACCATGCCGTCGAGCCAGACGGCCCCTGCCACCCGGCCGGACTCGATGGCCTTGAGCAGGCCGCGACCGACCGCAGACACGTCGAGGTGCACGGGCAGCTCGACCGCGGAGGGCGCGCCCGCGGCCAGATCCAGCCGTGGCTTCTGCCCTTTCACCACGGGAATGCCCGACAGCGAGACGCCGTAGTCGACCCGGCGTGCAGACAGGGCGAGTCCGTTGGGATTGACCACCTTGAACCCCACCACAAGGTCCACGGTGCCACGGGCGAGGTCGATCTGCTCCACGCGGGTCCAGGGACGCTTGAGGCGTGGCTCTTCGAGGACCGGAAGGTCCCGGCCCAGCTCGATGGGCAGAGTGGTAGGGCCAAGCGGCGTGTCGACGGTGACCGTGCCCGACAGCACGGCGCCGGTGGTGCCGGCATCGGTCGGCGTGGACAGGGCCTGCAGAGCGGCTTGCGTGTCGACGGTCACCGGCAGGGGGACTTCGAGTCGGCCGCGCGCAGGGATGGTGTTCGGCTCGGTGATGGTGCCCGAGGCGACTGCGTCTTCGCCCACATGGACGGTGTAGTCGACCCGCATCACGGTGAGATCGATGGGCCAGGGATTGGTGGCGCGCAGGTCCACATGGGCGTCCACCCGGTCCCAGCTCATGGCGTCGACATCCATCCCAACCGGCTTCACGGTCGGGGTGCAGCCCACGGTAGCGGTGGCGAGGGCGGTGAGGAGCGCGACTCGATGGCGTGTGTGCATGCGGTCTCCTTGGGGTGGTCCGGGCGCCAGACGCACGACCGGCCAAATGCTTCGCCAGAAGTTGGATTTGCAGATGGGAGGGTATCGATTGGTACAGCGTGCTCGACGACCCCATCGGCTTCGAGTAGTCGAGAAACACCCCTTGCTTGAGGTACGCGGTGTCCACGCCCCACTGGACCGGAACCCGACTCCACCATCCTGGCTTCGACGACCACTACGGTATCGATGACGGCGGCTTCTCTGAAGCGCTGCATGTCTTCATCGACGCCGCGCAGCTCGTGGAGCGCTTCGCGCAGGGGGGCACGGTGCGGGTGGGCGACCTGGGGCTGGGGTCGGGCCGCAACCTGCTCACGGTCTGGTCGGTCTTTGCGGCTGTTGCGCCGCCCGATGCACGACTCGAGCTCCACACCTTCGAGCGCGACCCGCTGCCCTTCAAGGATGCCCGTGCTGCACTCCAGCGGTGCTGGGAGACCTGTGCGCCTGAGGATCGGTCTCGACTGGTCGGGCTCCTGGAGCGCATGGACCGCTTGGCGTCCACCTGGCCCACGCCATTGCCAGGCGTGTCGGAGCTGCACACCGGCGACCCGCGAGTGCGCATTGTGGCGTGGACGGGCGACGCGGGCGAGACCGTGCCCTGGCTCGATGAGCCCCTGCACCACTGGTGCCTGGATGGCTTCTCGCCGTCTGCGAATCCGGCGATGTGGGCAGAGCCGCTCCTGCAGGCCATCGGTGCCCGCACCGCTTTGGGAGGCACGGCCACCACCTACACGGCGGCGGGTCGGGTGCGCCGCGCCCTGATCGCGGCCGGCTTCGCAGTCCAGAAGGTGCCCGGTCACGGACGGAAGCGCGACATGCTCGCGGGCATCCGCGGCGGTGAAGATGCAGTGGTGGCCGGCACCACCCTGCGCCATCCCTGGCCTGAAGGCCGTGCGCTTGGCTCGATTGCGGTGGTGGGTGCGGGCATCGCTGGGTGCAGTGTGGCCCGTGAGCTGGCAGAAGCAGGCTGTGTGGTCGACGTGTTCGAGGCAGACGTGCCGGCCTCCGGCGCCAGCGGCAACCCCTGGGCGCTGCTGCAGCCTCTTCCCAACCTGGGCGGCAGTCCGGTGGGCGACTGGACCACCCGCGCGTTTGTGTGGACCCGAGCCTGGGCCCGGCGCCGCGGCTTGCCTTGGGAGGCGCTCACCGTGGCGCGCTACGGCGACAAGCGTGACCATGCCAACCGTCTGCGCGCGGAGCTTCCGTGGGGCGCCGCCCTCGAAGACCCCAGCACCATCGAGGATGCACCGCCCGGGGCGATCCTGGGCCTCACCACGGCCGCGATGGTGCCGCCGCAGGTGTGGTGTTCGCTGCTGCTCGCCCACGACCGCATCCGGGTGCACACCCACACTCCGGTGACTGCGCTCACCCCGGGCTGGATGCTCGGCTCACACGGCCCCTTCGACACCGTGATCCTGGCCAACAGCTTCGCAGCCCGCGCCCTGGTGCCTGCCCTCGACCTTCACCCGGTGCGGGGCCAGCTTGCGGTCCTGCCCGCCACGGCGGCCTCTGCGGGTCAGGCCCGCGCGCTGTGCGGTCCGGTCTATCTGCTCCCCGAGCGGGGTGGCCGACACCTGCTCGGCGCCACCTACCACCGCGACGACCCCGAGCCGGCGCTGCGGAACGAAGACACCCGGTGGCTCTGGCAGGCGCTGGAGGCGGCGGTGCCCGAGGCGGCCGGTGCGCTCGCAGCGCCCGACGCGCACACCGAAGGACGGGTCTCATGGCGAGGCGTCACGCCGGGGCGGCTGCCCTTCGTGGGCCCCATCGACGATCCCATCGCCGTCTCGGCCACCCTCGACGCCCGCAAGCGCACGCGGCCCCAGTTCCCGGCCTCCGCCCTCCAGCCGGGCTTGTGGGTGTCTGCGGGGCACGGCTCTCGAGGGCTTGTGGGCGCGCCGTTTGCCGCGAAGGTGCTGGTGGACGCCCTGCTCGGACGGCGGCCTCCGCTGCCTGCAGACACCCTCGACGCAGTGCATCCGAGCCGCGTCACGGTGGCGCGGGTGCGGCGGGAGCGAGACGGCTGAGGGCGGCGAGAGACCCGAGAGGTGCATCTGCATCCGACCTCCGCTACCTTGCGAACATGAAACCCCGTCCCGTCGACTACCTCGGTGGCTACCCGGAGACCGTGCGCGAGCAGGCCCACGACCTGCACCGCGCGGGTCGCCTGTTGCCCATGCTGCAGAAGCGCTACGCCGAGTCGCACGATGTCACCGACAATGCGCGCCTCTACGCCTACGTGCAGGACATGAAGCGGTCGCACATGAAGAGCTCGCCACCCCTTGGGAAGGTGCGCTACTGCGAGAAGATCAGCACGGTGCACAAAGCGCTCGGACTGCACTCGTTTGTGGTTCGCGTGCAGGGCAAGAAGCTCAAGCGCAAGAACGAGCTGCGGGTGGGCAGCGTGTTCAAGTCTCTGCCGGCCGACTTCCTGTACATGATCGTGGCCCACGAGCTCGCGCACCTGCGCCACAAAGACCACGACAAGGCCTTCTACCGCCTCTGCAAGCACATCGATCCCCAGTACCACCGGCACGAGCTCGACCTGCGGCTCTGGCTGTGGGCGGAGCGCACACCGGCCGATCAGATCGCCTGAAGCCCTCGCCCCTGGGGTCTTGGTGGTACCGTGCGGCCGCCCCATGGAGAATCCAGCATGCAGACCAATGGCCCGAGACGATGGGCACTCTTTCCCGTGGTGGCCTTCTTCGCCTGCACCGACAAAGACGACGGTCCCTCCGGATCGGCCGGCGCCGGCACCACCGAGGCCGACACCGGCGCCGCGCCGCTCGACAACGGACCGGGTGGGGGGCTTGTGATGGTGCGGGCCTGCGCGCCCAATGATGCACCCGCCTACTCGCTGCTCATCGGGCTTGGCGACCGCTGCGACATGGAGCCACCCGCAGCCACTGCGCCCTACGTGCAGCTGGTGCCCTTCGAGACCTCCTTCATGCAGCGCCCGGTCGACAACGAGCTCGCCTGGACCAACTCCGAGGGCGCCGCTGCCACCTTCGCTCCCGAAGGCCGCAATGCCCCCACCTACAATCCCTCGGCGGGCGCACTCTACCTGTCGGAATGGGAGGGCGTAGACGACGGCATGCCGGTCGGTGGCGCCGTGTCGGGATGGTACACCCTCACCCTCGACGATGGCTACGTGATCGGGGCATCGTTCAGCGGCGCCTGGTGCGGGGGCGACCCCGTCTGCGGCTGAGCCCCGACCGCCGTTCCACGGGCGTTCCACGCCTGACGCCTTCCTCTTTCCCCGAGCACTGCCATGGGCCTCTTCGATAGCCTCAAAAAGTCGCTTGCCCGGCAGGCGGCGCAGCAGACCGCGACCCAGGCCAAGGAGACGGCCGTACGGGCTGTTGAGTCCCTCGCAGAGGACTTTCTCGGCGCAGCCGAAGGGGCCCTTCAGCAGGCGCAGGCCGAGCGTGGCGTGCAGGAAGAGCCGCCGGAGCAGCCCGAAGAACCGGGCCGGTCCCTGCATGAGGAGCGCATGGAACGCAAGGAGCGCGCGGCCGAGGAATTGGCGAAGCTCAAGGCCCTTCGGGAAGCGAAAGAATCCTGAAATAGGTTGCTTTGGGGCTGTGTTTCCCGTGGAACGCTTGATGGGGAACACCGCATGGGAACCAGCCCATGCGCGCCGCTGTGCGCGCCGCTGTGCGCGACGCCTGCCTCCACTTCAGCGCCCTCTACAGCGCGAGCTCGAGCGTGGTGGTCTGGCAGCCGGGCAGGTCGTGGGTCTCGGGCTCTGACACGGTCTCCGAGGCGGGGTCTTCGACAGTGAGCAGGTAGGTGGTGGCGGGCAGAGTCATGCGCACCTCGCCGTAGTCGTCGGTGGTCTCGGTCTCGGCCACCTCATCACAGTTGGTGGCTGTCACGGTGAGCCCGGGTCCCGCAGGCTGTCCGCCCACGGTGACCGCCAAGCGCAGCACGGCCGAGGCGCTCTCGCAGTCGGGGTCGGACAGGTCGCTCGCTGTGCACAGCGCCGCTTCCTCGGTGTCGGTCGCGGAGTCGGCGTCTTCTTTGTCACCGCATCCCGCCGACAGCACCATTCCCAGGGCCAGTACCAGACCGCTCCATCGCCCACAAAGCATCTCGCCTCCACGTTTGGGGCGCGAGCATACTGTGTTCGGACTGCCCAGCCCGCCTTCCACCGGCGATTGGGCTTTGATTTCCGTGCGGTCACCCCTCGTTGCGTGGCTCCGTGGCGAGGCCCGGCCATGGATGGGTGTCCCACGGCTGGCGACTGCGGAGTGCTTCCACGGGTACATGCCCTTCGTCTAGCAGTCCGCGAGCGGCATCGAGGATCCGCCAATGTTGGGTTTTTTGGAACATCGGCTGCGACTCGACCATCACACACACCAGCTCGCCGGGCGCAAAGCCACATCGGGCCTGTACGTCGGCGAGCAAGCGCTCGTCGTGGAGGTGGCCGTCGCCGAAGTTCCAGCCGCGCACCATGCCGGCCATCAGCTCGCCGTCGATCCAGTAGCGGTCGTTCAGGTCGGGCGCGGCGCGCTGCACGAGGGGTCCGAGCGCACGTCCGTGCAGGTGCATCAGCCGGAAGGCCATCACACGGCCGACCATCCCCTCGATCACATCCTCGCTATAGAACGGAGAGAGCTGGTCGATCACCCAGGGGCTGGTCATCCGGAGGTGGTCCTTGAGCTTCTGCTCGGCGCCCCGCTTCAGCAGCCACACGCTCATGGCCCAGTTGCCCGCGTAGTACCGCATGGCCGGCAAAAACGGCACGAGATCGGGCCGCAGGTTGCCGAGCAGGGGCACGCCGATCAGCACCACGCCCAGCAGCCCCCCGAGGAGGGGGGCATCGAGCTGGTCGAGCCCGATCTCGGGATGGCCCAGCCACAAAAAGAAGGCGCCATACACCACCGTGACGTTCCACTCGAGCGGCACGCCCATGGGCACGTTGCTGCTGATGTAGCCGTGGAGCAGCACCATGAGCACCAGTCCGATGGTGAGTCCGGTGGGTCCGGTGGCGAAGCACAACACGAGGGGCACGCCCAGCTCGAGCGCCGTACCGAAGTGGCCGAGCCACTGCGCGCGGGTGGAGGGAGCCACGTCGCTTGGATGCTGCCGCACCATGGAGCGGCGGTAGGGCACAGACGGCGTGAGCGGTCCGTTGCAGGTCATCACCCCCACCACCGAGGCAAAGTGGTGGTTGAGCTTCGACACGCCCGCCCAGAACCACAGTGCCAGCCAGATGGCCTTGGCTCCTGCGATCCAGTCGCCCGCAAAGCAGAACACAGCGAGCATCACCAGGTAGTGCTCGCCACGGGCCGCCAGGAGCAGAGTGCGATCTGAGGTGCCGGCGATGCCGAAGGCCACCAGGATGCACAGCATCCAGCCCGCATCGACCGAGGGTGCGGCGAGGGTGGAGCCAAGCGCGCCCACGATGAATGCGTACAGGGCCACATCGAGCCAGGAACGGTCGGAGCCCCCCAGCACCGGCATGCCCGGCCGCAGCGGAAAGGTGACCGTGCCGGGTCGCAGGAAGTAGGTGAACCCGCCGAATGGGGGCAAGTAGCGACCCGCCAGGGGGCCCGAGCCACAGCCGATGCCCAGCACTTCAAAGAGCAGACTCCACAAGATGGCCTTCTGGAATGCGAGGGGCTCGATCCACCAGGTGGTCACGGTGGCCGGACCACCCAGTGTGGGGCTCTGGGCGCACGACCAGAACCACACCGCCACGAAGAAGCCGATCTTCAGCAGGTAGGCCAGATAGACCCCCACGGGCACCCCGTAGCCTTGGTCGATCCAGGCGAGGCAGGCCTGGTGCGCGCGCTCGGCGAACGGTCGGGTGCGCCACTCGGCGGGATCGAAGGGCGTGGGCGTGGGCTTGAGGAAGGGCATGGCGGTCCCAGCGGTCTACCGGGCGACCTATCGGGATTGTGCACGGAAGACAGAAACGGGTTGGCCGCTGGTCGGCTGGTCTCGAGCCGCCGGGAGGGCGCCCATCGCTCGGGTCTTGCCTCGAGCATCTCCATGGCCTCGCTCACCGAAAGCGACGGCTGCTCTGCGATGAATGCAAGCGATCGCTCCGGCAGGTACTGCCCCTCGAGCCGCTGGTTCCTCGATGCCCTGCACGATGCTCAAGGGCGCATCGTGTGCGTGGAAGCCTCGAGCGAGGGCCCGAAAGGTGCGGGGGAAGACGGTCTCGACTCGGGCAAATACACCCACTCTCGGCTGTCTACTCTTGACCTGGAGCCAGACCGAGCACCCGCCGAAACATCGTCTCGATGTAGGTGGTCTGGTCTTCGTTCTGAAACAGCACATGGTGCTGCTCGAAGTCGGCCTTCGTCATCCCGCCGGGCGCCCACCACCGGAGCGCTCTCAAGGGTGTGTTGGAAATGATGAAGGAGCTGAGCACCACCTGCGGGTCGCCGAGACGCTGCTCGATCTGCTTGATGGTCTGGTGGAAGGCGATCTTGGGGTCGGTGGGCCCGCGCAGGTTCCGAATGCCCTTCGGGTCGACGAACGTGATGTACTGGGTGTCTCCCTCGACCAGCCACACAATGAAGTCGGGATGGAAGTTTCCGGCCTCGAAGAAGCCGATCCCGCGCCCCCGGCTCAGGTTGCGCAGCAGGTACAGCCGGCGGTTGCCGAAGAACGCTGGGCGGGAATTGTAGAAGTGGCGGAGGTGCTCCACGAAGTCCCGCTCACCCTCGTTGAGCGCCACCGGGCTCACCTTGAGCATTCCTTTTCCGAGGTGAATCAGCGGTTGGTAGAGGTGACGGTCGAAGAAGAGCGCCTTGAGGTTCGCAAACTCGAAGTCCCGGAGGGTGCCCGCGGCCATCTGGTCTCGCAGCTGCCGCAGCTTCTCCGTGACCGCGCTCTCCGTGGGGTCCACGGTGAAGCGATAGCCGCCGTCCTGCGCAAAGGTGAAGTTGCCGTCGCTCTCGCTCAAGTGCTGGTAGCGCAGGTGGGGGCGCTCCCACTCGTCTTTGCGAAACGTGTAGTAGCGCTCGCAGTACTTTTTCAGCAGAGCGACCGCGAGTGCCTGCCAGCGACGCACGCTGGAGTAGTCGGTGGCCTCAAGCTCTTGCGGAGGGATGTAGAGCGTGTACCAGGAGGGGTCTTTGAGCAGTGCTTCGATGTCGCTGTGGGTGAGCTGGAAGCTGGTCCAGCCCTGTTCGCTCTTGTACTTCACCAGCTCGAAGAAGACCGCGTCGAGGTCGATGAACGCCAAGTGCTGAGCGGTCAGTGAACCGGTCTTCCGACTGGCCACGGTCGTTGCCCCGCGCACGCCGCTGCTCTGCCGAAACTGAATCCTCGGGTAGGCATCGAGCACCACCGGCCGCAACCGGTCAGGAGGGGGTCCCAGCCGGGGCATCGGGGCTTTTTGCTTGTACTGCCCTCGCAGCTCGTGGGGAAGCGCGAGCGTCTTGAGCGTGCGACCGCCCAGATTGATGGAGACGGGAAGCACCACCTCCACCCGGTTGTCTTCGGTGGGGAGATCTTCTTCTTCGAGGTACTGACGGAACTGCTGCATGTAGTTTGCCCGCACCCCGAAGATGTTCAGGGTCTCGAGGCTGGCCACCCCTTCCGGCACGTCCACCCCAGCGAGGGCACTGCTCCGCTTGAGGCCGAAGCCGTGCCCTTTCAGCCGCACACCACGGCCGAACAGCTGGATGATCTGGGCGCCCTCCTTCCGACCGATGTTCATGAGCCCCATGGTGCTCACCCGCCAGCTGCTCCAGCCCTCGATGAACTTTTTTGCCCCCACCAGCAGGTGCACACGGGAGGCGGGCTTGTTGATCCCGTCGAAGAGTGACGGGCCGAAGGTGCTGGGCGGTTTGACGACGAGGGATCGGTGGGCCTCGAGGCGGTCGCACAGCTTCTTCACGCTGCTCACGTTGACCACGCCGAACGGCTCGCTGCTCCCGAGCTGGACCGCAAGCTCGCCGGGTGCATCAAGAATGCGCTGCACCTGCAGCACCCCGCCTCCACCCGCATTGAACACCGTGCGGAGAACATCGTCGAACAGGGCATCGGCGGTCAGGTCTTTCGCGATGAGGTGCGTGAAGAACGTGACCGGGAAGAGCTCCATGTCCTGGTCGTTCATCAGGCCCGACTGGCCCTGCACGATCCGCTCGATCCGCTGGACGCTCGTGCGCCGATGGGCCACAAACCCCGCCAGGAACAAGAGGATGTCTTCGATGTCGGTGATGTCTCTCGCGCTCGTGGTCTTGGTCACGCTGCTGCCCACGAAGATCCACAGCGGCCGCTCCAACAGAAAGGCCTGGAGTGCGGCCTTCCGGTCCTGATACACCCGCAGCTGCTGATAGAAGGAGAGCAGGGCTGCGGTGAGGTAGAGCGCGCGACGGTCTTCATGGGAGTCGTCGGGCAGGTTGAGGATGCGGTAGTCCTTGCCGTAGCCGTCGGAGTGGAAGAACCGGTACGAGTAGTCGAAGACCACGCAGCGCGCGTACGCCTCCACCAGCGTGCTCTTGCCGGCGGCCCGCATGGCCTGTCCAAAGGTGGCCGAGTACTCAAACGAAAAGCCCTGCTCGCAGAGTCGGTTGCGGCGGTCCATCCACTCTTCACCGCCGGCACCGCGGTGTCCTTCATCGACCAAGACCAGGTTGTTCCCTTCGAAAGAGTCCACGGCCACGGTCTTGTCACCCGCCTGTTCGCGGAGCTTGTGGATGTCGATGATCTCCACGGTCCCTCGTGCGGACCGGCGCTGACCGGCCGGGTCGAAGCATTCCACGGCGATGCCGGACTCCTGGAGATCCTTCCGATGCTGCTTGGAGAGCCCTTCGTTTGGTGTGAGCAGGATGGTGCGGTTCAGCTCCGAACCCCGGTTGAAGCGGGCGAGATAATCGCGGTATTGGAGGATGTGTACATGCATCAGGAGGGTCTTTCCGGAGCCTGTGGCACTCCAGAAGGCCAGCTTCTTCAGGTCGGTCTTCGTGTAGGGCCCCACCTGATCGATCGGTCGCTTGTCTTGGTTGAAGCGCGCCACCTGAGCGTTCAGTGCGGCGCACAGCGCCTCGGGGTCCCGGAAGTAGCGGTCGAGGTAGAGCTCCGTGAAGAGCAGCGCGAGGTACTGGAAGTACTTCCAGCGAATCGGCCGGGTGCGATGCCGGTTGATCGCCCGGGTGTGCACCACGATGTGTTGGTCGTAGGTGAGCAAGTCGTCGAGGCTCAGCACACTGCTGTCGGGCAGATGGTCGACCAGCACCTTGTGGATCCGCGACACGTTGTCGCTGTCCAGCCGCTCGAGCGCGGATGACTTCAGCGGCCGAGCGAGGGCCTCGAGCGTGTCGCAACCGAAGAGAGACAGCAAGTACTGGTGCAGCACCAGTCGCTTCGAGAAGTCCATCGGCTTTTCGCGACTGCGGCGGGTTCGCTTTGGCATGGCCATGGTGCTTCCCTACCCGTCTGTGGTGGCGAACATCAGGCGATGCACGTGGCGCTCGATGAGCTCCACGGACCAGGATGCTTGGGGCTCGCGCAGGGTCTCGAGGGTGTGGTCGCCGTTGACGTAGATCACGTCGGGCGAGTGCTCTGGATCCAAGAAGCCTTCGCTGGCGCAAAAAGCGTTGAGCATCAGGTTGTCTTGCTCGGGGTCGTCGGTGCGCACGCGCCAGATCACAAGCACGCGGGCCTGTGGGGTGCGGCCCTCGATGACACGGAAGGTCCATCCCTCGCCGGCAGCGCACGGGCGCAGAGGGCCCTGCACCTGGAGGCGGCCGTGCTCATTGCGTTTGAAGTCGGCAGCGCAGTGGACCCGCGCGTGCATGCGCTCGACCCTCAGCCCGAGAAGGTAGGTGAAGGTCTCGATGAGATCGACCGATCTCACGCACGATTCGTTGTGTTGCGTGACCTCGATGGTGTACTGGAAGGGGTCGCGGAACTGCTCGATGTTCAGCAGGGAGACACTGCGGCGGGTCTCCACGTCGAGCATGTAGGACAGCATGTAGTCTTCGCGCAGCTGGGGACTGCGTGTGAGGAGCGATTGCTGCTGCTCGGTTCGCGGTGCCAGCTGCAGGTTGTTCAAGGCGTCCTCGTATCCTTCGAGACGGATGCACTTGATCACGTGGCTGGCTCCGGTACCGGCCTGGGGCTGCCCGTCTTTCCAGGTGTCGGAGTAGGTGCGCTTGAGGATGCGCGGCTTGAGGACGGTGTCGAAGTATGTGCCCATCTCCACCAGAACGAATCGCGCCTGGGCGTTCATGTCTCGGTTCAGGTTGAGAACGGCTTCGCCCGTGGTTCCGGAACCGGCAAAGAAGTCCATGACCAGATGGTCACCAGCACGGAGCGCATCCATTTGGATCGCCCGCTGCACGAGGCTGGGGGGCTTGGGGTTGTCGAACACGGCGCTGCCGAATTTGGCCTTCAGGTTGTGGCCGCCGTCGTCGGTGGTCCCTGTCTGCTTGTGGTGCCACACGTCGATGGGCACCATCCCGTCTCGGGCTTCGGACAGAAACGACTTGAGGCGGGGAAAGGTGTAGCCGCCGTCGAGACCCCAGTAGAGCCGCTGGTCGGTCACGTGCTGCTGGTGGGTGGTGGTGTCGTACTTCCAGGCGTGGGTGGGGTGTGCCACCGCGGCGCCGGTGTGGGGGTTGTGGATCTCGTAGACCAGGTTTGGGCGGTCTTCCTTGGTGGCCGGGTTCACGTAGGACGAGCTGATCCAAGGCCCCCGTGGGTCGTGGTCGGGGTTGCTGTAGTTGCCCTTCGACTTTTCAGACCGGGGCTCTCGCAGCACCTTGGCAGCCGGGCTGGCCCGGTACGCGAGCACGGTGTCTTTCAGGCTGTAGAAGCGCTTTGCATTGTTGCTGCGGGTGTAGCGCTTCTCCCATGCGATGTCGGCGAGAAAGTTGTCGCGGCCGAATATCTGGTCGCAGAGAAGCCGCAGGTTGGAGACCTCCACGAAGTCGATGGCCATGAAGATCAGGCCCGCATCGTGGAGCAGCGGGTGCGACGCCGACAGCCGCTCGTGCATCATGGAGAGCCAGCTGGAGTGCTGGTAGTTGTCTTTGTAGGGGAAGCCGTCTTCGCCTGTGTTGTACGGCGGGTCGATGAACATCGAGGTGACCTCGCCCGCGTACCGTGGTGCGAAGAGTCGAAGCGCCTGGGCGTTGTCACCGCTGGCCAGCACCCCCATCGTAGCGGCATCGAGGTTGGGCACAGTGGCGAGCAGCTGCTCGGTGAATGCGGCGTCGAAGAGGCTCGTGTCGACCGGCAGGCTGGGCTGACTCTGGAGAAACTCCAGAGTGAGTGGCTCCGAGTAGCCGGCTCGGGCGGAGTCGCCCTCGAGCTGGTCGATGGAAAACAGCTCGACCCAGGCTTCGCGCTGTGCGCTGTTGGCAACGATCTGCGGGTAGAACGCTTCGGGCACTCGGTCCAGCGTGATGCACCAGTGTGTGTCCACCACAAACTTCTTCTTCAGCCAGAGCTTCTTCTGAAAGTCTTCGAGCTGGGCCAGAAAGGCGATGAGCTTGTGGGCGATGGACCGCAGCACCCGGATCTTGCTGAGCTTTTCCTCGACGTGTGCGAAGTCGGTGAACCGATCGATGTCGTCGAGCGCGAGCACTTCATTCTTGATGAAGAAGTCGAGCTCTCGGCGGAGGAAGCCGCCCAGGTCCTTATGGATGAAGTAGTCGAAGGTGTGCCGTGCCGTGTACTGGTGCAGGTGCTTGCCCAGAATCGTTCGCTTCGGGTTGGCCTTGGTGGGGGCACCGGTGTTGAGGGTGCTGCGCCAGTCGTTCGGAACGGCCTCCAAGACACGCTCGATGGCATGCTCGATCAGAGCGACTCGCTTGACGGTCTTGGGCCAGGTCTGCTGCCCCTTTGCATTGATCTTGGGCGCATACACCTCTTTCGGAGACACCGGCCGGTACTCGAAGCGAAGCAGAAGCGTCTCGCTGTGGACCTCCATGAACGGTTCGCGCGCGAGGATGAACTGGCGGCCCTTTCCAGACTGTGCCTTGTTGTTGTCACGCTCCGTGCTTGCGGCAGTGAGCACGAACCGCACGGTGCGGCTGCCCACCTTGAATGCATAGTGACTCAAGCGCTCGGAGCTCTTGATGTAGTACTGGTCGTGGTTCGCCCAGTGGAGCTTGACCTCCTCGCCTTCATAGGGGATGGCGTACACACCGGCCTTGTAGCGCCGCAGTGAGAGGAAATCGCCGCCGTGGTAGTAGCGCCGGAAGAAGGTGAACAGGTCGGAGAAGACCTGGTCTTCGAGTGCGGTGAGATCCACGCCTCGGGCGATCTGTGCACGGAGCGCTTGCACCTTGGGCGACTCATCGGGATTCATCCCGGCAGACTGGATGTTGGCCACCATGTCGCTCAGCTCGGCCTGGAGGGCGGCCTTGTCGGCCGGGCGATACTTGGCGAAGGCGGCTTTGACCTGTGGCAACAGATCTTCATCGAGGAAGCGCTCCACATCCGCGCGCTTTTGGTTCAGGATTCGGTAGATGCCGAAGTCCAGGTCGGCTTGATCGAGCTGAAAGAGCTCTGCGAGGAGGGTGCGAAGCTTCTCGAGCTTGGTGGTCATGGATTCTCCTGAGGGCGACGGGTGCTCTCACGTGCAGAGAACGGCCATTAGACGGGCCTCTCGCGCAGGCGCCGAACGCTATCACAGCAGTGGCAGCGCGCGGTCGAACGTGGGAAAGGCGCCGCGGCTTCAGGGAGCGCCGCCAGCCTCCTCGAGGTGCACTGGACGCCGCAAGACCGGTAGGCCCAGTCCGAGTGCCGCGACCCCTACGATGCACAGCACGCCCCCGGTGAGTATCGATGCCTGTACCCCCCAGATGGAGGCCACGAAGCCGGCTTCCCACTCGCCCACCCTCGGGCCTGACTTGGTCACAAGACTCGCGAGGGCCCCCACGCGGCCGCGCAGTGCATCGGGGGTGATGAGCTCGCGAACGGTGTTCCGCACCACTGTGCCCACGGTGTCGGCGGCGCCAAGGAGCGCGAGACAGGCAAAGGCGGGCCAGAACTGGTCGACCAGACCCAGGGCGGTGGCTCCCAGCCCGAAGAGAAGACCGGCCACCACGCATACGCGGCCGGGTATCCGGGGAATCGGCAGCCGCACCATCACCATGCTGGCCGTGAGCGCACCCACTGCCACGCCGCTGGCGAGGAGTCCGTACTGGCCCACATCGAGCTGCAGCACTTCGGTGGCGTACATCGGCAGCAGGTCGACCGCGGAAGCGAACAGGGTGGCCACGAAGTCGAGCACCAGAAGGCCCCACACCATTGGGGTGTGGCGGATGAACCGACCGGCCTCTCGCAGATCGCGGACGAGGGAGAAGCCGCCCGACTCAGCAGGGTGCTCGGGCCGTGGGGAGCGGCGGAGTGTTGCCAGCATGCCGGCCATCAGGAGGAACGACACCGCATTGAGCAGGTACACCATCCCAATGGATGCCGCTGCAGCGAGAAAGCCCATCAGTGCAGGTCCTGCGAGCTTTGCACCGTTCTTCACCATGTCGGCGAGCGCCATCGCACCCCCCAGGTGCTCGGTGGGCGTGATGGATGGAATCAGTGCCTTGCGGGCTGCGGTGTCGATGCTCTCGGCAAAGGACACGCAGAGGACCAGGGCGAACAGGTGCCATGCGGCGAGCGCTTCCGAGAGGGTGAGCACGCCCAGGAGAGCAGTGGGGACAGCTTGCACCAGCTGGGTCCACAGCAGGAGGGTGCGCCGGTCGAAGCGGTCAGCAAGGATGCCCCCCAGCGGGCCCACCACGAGCACGGGGAGCAGCTGGGTGAGGCCCACCGAGCCGAGCAGGATGGGCGATGCGGTGAGCTCATAGACGTGCCAGAGCACCGCGGCATAGGCCATTCGCGAGCCCAAGGACGACGCCAGGTGACCGATCATGAAGCGGCGGAGCGGGCGCACCTGCCAGATCGAGCCTTTGCTCAAGAGGCGCTGCTCCGACGGGTTGCCTTCAGCCACTTGCGCTTGGTGAGGCGGGTGTTTCGATATGCGTATCGAGTCTCAAGGTGTTGCCGGAGAAAC
This sequence comes from uncultured Pseudomonadota bacterium, assembly GCA_913044235.1. Lineage (GTDB taxonomy): Bacteria > Myxococcota_A > UBA796 > UBA796 > UBA2385 > CAJWOS01. The sequence continues at coordinate 17,929 of CAJWOS010000011.1, read as the reverse complement.
GCGATGTCGGCCACCACCTCCGCCTCGGTCCCCGACGCGATGGGGCGAGCAGCACGAGGCTGGACCCGATCGATCAGGGCGCGTGCCCGCCGCCGGAGGAAGGGGTCGTCTGTGAGCGCCGGAATGCGACCGAGCAGCTGGAGTCCCACCTCATGTTGGCCTTGGTCGATGCTTTGCTCGGCCAGCTCGAAGAGGATGTCGAGGTCACCGGTGGCCTCGAGCTCGGCCATGCGGCGGGTCATGTGCGGGAGCATGGTGCCCTCGTACTCGATCTCCACCTGCATCAGGCTCGCATCCGAGTCGCGGGGCGTGACCGATGACTCGCAGAGGTGAAGGGAGACGGTGTAGACCCGCATCGTAGCTGGATTCAACACGTTGACCTTGCGCTTGTACCGACGCATCTCCATGCGGGGAGCGCCCACTTCCCACGGGTCGACGTCGGGCACTTTTGCTTCGGTGCGCTTGAGCACCTGTCCGGGGAGCGCTTCCACGGTGCCCTTGATGATGGTGCGGGCAGTGCCGGCACGGGTGTTTACCCGGTGGCCCTTGAAGTACATCCGAATGCTGTCGGACTGGACCACCTCGAGGACCGGGAAGGGCAGTCCGCCGTGGTCGATGTCGAGGTGGTCGGCTTCCAGCTTGGCCTCGAACTCGTAGCCGGGCAGCTCGTTGTACTTGGGGATGCGGAAGGCCTGCTCCAGTGCGGAGTACCCCATCATGCACTTGGTGCTGTACGGCAGTGCGGAGAGGCCCGCCAGCGCCTCGGCGACGGCCTCTTCTTGACCCGGAACAAGCATGCGAATCGTGACCCTGGATGCGTTCTCGCGGGCTATGCGGTACACGCTCCGACGGATGGCAAAGTAGGTGACCTCGGTGTCGACATCGATCACCAAGGTGTCCTGGATGTAGCGTCGCCGCTCGAAGCGAACGCCGAAGCGGGGTGAGACTCCGGTGTGGCCATGGGTTCCGGCGAGGTCGATGCACTCCGCCTGGTCGACCTCTTCGGCCAGGACCCGGAGCGGTCGGGCGCCGTCCGGACGCAGCTCGAGCGCCCAGGTGGCTTCATCGTCGAACGGAGGGCTCTCAGAGGGAACGGCCCGGCGCATCCGAAGATAGCCGTCGAGAGGAAGCTGTGGGTACGCTTGATCGAGGTAGACATGCTCGCAGACTTCCGGGACCGCGCTGTCGACGTTGATGCCAAAGACCTCGGCGATGGCGTCGAGACTTGGCACAAACCGACGAATCGGGGGGAGTGTTTGCATGAACCACCAGGGTTGCGATGTGGGTCGTCCACGGGTCTGGATCGACAGGAAAACCGCGGCTGATGGGGATCATAGTCACTCAACGATAAATGTGTCAAATTGATGAAGTTGTGTGTCGGTTCTGTGTCCAAATGCTCTGAACAATTCTGAGACGGAAGGTACGCGCTCGATCTTCGCAGACTGGACGTCTCCATCCGATGGGCGGCGTTCCAGGCTGTTGGCCAAGGCACGCCCCTCCCACCAGAACAAGTGGGTCCGAAGACACTGTTTGGTGGGTGTTCTGCACGAATCAGAGAGGGTTCCGAGGCAGGCTAGGGGTCGCGATCCGGTGGCCTTCGGCATCGAACCGCGGGCCGCGGCCACCCCAGTCGGAGTAGATGTGCAGGCTCCAGCCCGGCTCCACACATCGGAGCCGGTGCATGAAGTTGTCATGCCGGTCGTTGTTGGCATGCCCGGTCATGGACTCTCCGGGCCCGTAGGTGCGGGTGTGGAGGGCCTTCGGTCGGCCGCCCACCATGGTGTATTCCACGGCTTCGAGTCGGGCGGAGATGGGCACCACGAACATCACGCTCGGGTGCCCGTGCGTCTCGGTCTCCGCATCGGCGGCCCAGTCGATCAGAAACGACCGGTAGCCCACCTCGGACTCGGGAAGCGGTGGACAGATGGCGTTGGGTGCGTCGCAGTCGCTTCGGGGGCCGGCCTGAACGAGGTCCCAGCCATCAGCGTGGTCCACGACGAGTGCTTCGAGCCGTGCAAAGCGGTCGGGCCAGGGCAGAGTGCCGTCCAGGATTTGCATGGCTTCGTTCCAGAAGCGCGCTCTCGCACAACCTGTCATTCGATGACCCGTGGGGTGGGGACAGGCCGAGCCGGGCCTGTTCGGTGGCCAGCCTATCGAGTGCACGCATGACTGGTCAATCGTGTGCTGACCCGTCGCCATGGGCGACTTGGGCGAGTGGTCCGAGCGTGTAGTCCTGGAACTGCGTGAGAAACTCTGCGTCGTGGGAGGGACCGTGTCGCCATCGGGGCAACACGCCCACCAGATACGCACTCTCGAACTGGAGCCAGATCGAGCGGTCGGGGATGCGATGGGGGGCATCGTGGGCTTCGAAGCTGTGGTGGTGGTGGCCGTGGGCACCGAGTCCGTGCGGGGTGAGCAGGGGGGTGAACGAAAAGGCTCCCTGCGGGTAGCCCCCCGATGTGGCCCCGGTAGACAGCACCATGTTGAACTCGACGGCGGCGTTGCGGTGGAAGAACGGTGGTCGGAAGGTCTGTTCGGTGGACTCCCAGCGACCCAGGAAGGCTCCCACGTCGATGGCGTTGCGCCCATGGTCGTCGAGCGGATGGGTGAGCACGGTGAGGATGGAAGGGTCGGGATGGTCGAAGCTCACCGAGCCCATCGACATGAAGTCGCGCAGGTCGTACTTGAACGGGGCGTAGCGGCCGTGCCAGCCCACCACGTCGAAGGGGCTGTGCGGGGAGACGGTCTTCCAGAAGCGCCCGCCCTGCTTGGTCACCACGAGCGTGTCTTCGACGCGGTTTTCGTAGGCGGCCACCGGTGCCTTGAAGTGCCGCTCGTCGGCCAGTCCGTTGGCGCCCACCACACCGCGCTCGGGCAGCTGGAAGTGACCGTTGTACAGCTCCACCATGAAGCCGCGGGTGAGTCCATCGGGCAGGGAGATGGCAAAGCGGATGCCGCGGGGCAGCACGACGAGCTCCCCGGGGGCCACCTCAAGCACACCCAGCTCGGTGCGGATGTGCAGCCGCCCCGCCTCGGGAGCCAGCAGGAGGTCGCCGTCGATGTTCACAAAGACCCGCTGCATGTGGGCGGTGGCGGTAAAGAGATGGATGGCCACACCCTGCCCGAGGACCGGGCTGCCCGCGCCACCAAAGGTGTTGACCCCGTCGAGCCAGTCGTGGGTGTGCTCGGGAATGGGCACGGGGCGGTACCGCTGGGGCTCGGGGCTGTGGGACACGCCCGAGAAGTCAGACCCGAACCGCGGCGGAGCCTCGTGGGGGTCCATGGCGGTGAAGGGACGGCTCGTGATGGCAGGGCGCAGTCGGTAGAGCCAGGTGCGCAGGTTCAGCGCGCGGCGGACGGTGAAGCCGGTGCCGTTGATCTGTTCGGCAAAGAGTCCGTAGGCGGGTGTGCGCGGGCTGTGGATCCGCGCAGGCACGGCGCCTGGCTCCACTTCGCTCCGGAGGTGATTGCCGAGCCCAGACTGGTAGGAGAGGGTGTCATCTGGGTGGGAGACACGGGTAATGTCGCAGTCTTCCGGGGGCGTGAGGGCGTTGGCCAGAGCTCGGACATCGGGCGGATGGATCTGGTGGGCGTGACCCGGCACGCGGGTGGGCGCAACCTGGGCACCGGCCGACAGGAGCGCGCGCGCGGTATCGGACCACAGCTCCTGCGGCACCCATGGGTCGTCGACACTGATTCCGAGGTGTACTGGCACGCCTCGCAGGTGCGAAAAGTCTCCAGCAAGGCCGGGCAAGGCCGCTCCGGACAGGGCCAGCACCGCGCCGGGCCGGACCTTGCGCTGGGAGAGCCAGGTGAGCGCGAGACATGCGCCCTGGGAGAAGCCGCACACCACCACTTGCGCTGCATTCACGCGGGCGGTGGCGGTGCACCAGGCGGCATCGAGTGCGGCCAAAGCATCGTCTAAGTCGGGCTGGTTGTCGGCCAGCGGCGCGGCCATGCCCTTGGGGTACCAACGGTTGAGCGCGGCCTGGGGTGCGAGAAATTGGACCTGACTGGCGTGGGGTACCCGTGCGGCCAGCTGGGCGATGAAGCGGTCAGCGTTGGCACCCCGACCGTGCACGGCGAGCACGACGGTCTGCGGTGCGGTGGTGTCTGCTGGCCAGAGCGACGCAGGCTCGGCGGCGTGGACACCCTGCAGGTTGGGCAGGGCCACGCGAGCCGTGCGGGGCGTGGGCCGTCGGCCGAGGCGGGCCCCGTGCAGCAGACCGGCGAGATCATCGCGGGTGAATGGCTTCGGATTCGGGTAGGTCTGCTCGAGGGCATGCGTGGCTGCCTGCTCCACATCGTGGGTGGAGAGCCCCAGGTCGGAGAGTGAGACCGAGAGGCCGAGTGCCCGCATCCGGTCGTACAGAGCACTGCCTGGATCGGTGATGCCGAGCGTCTGTTCGAAAGCGGCGCACAGCTCTGGCGCTGCCGACTGGTTGAAGGCCAGAGTGTAGGGCAGGAGTGTGGCATGGGTGGCACCGTGGGGCGTGCCGAAGCAGCCTCCGAGCACATGGGCGAGCTTGTGATGCAGCGCCATGCTGGCGCCGTCGAGGGCGGTGCTGGCCAGTGCTGCCCCCCGCAGTGCCTGGCTGCGCACCGATGGATCGGTGGGTGCCTCGGCCACCGCGCTCAGTGCGTTCCAGAGCAGCGGAAGGCTCTGCCGTGCCGCAGCTCTGGCGGCATCGGTGGCATTCGCCGCATAGAGGGCCTCGATGCTGTGCGCGAGGGCGTTGAGCAGCGACTCCTGGCTGGCCCGAACGGGCAGGGATTGCTGCAGTTCGGGGTCATGGATCACCACCCTGGGGCGCACCCGGTCGTCGCGTCCGGTTCGCTTGTGCCCACCTTGGAGCCGACCCCAGATGTTGGTGTGCTCTGAGCCGGCATAGGTGGTTGGAATCGCTGCGATTTGCACCGCGTCGATGTCGAGCGCCAGCGCCTTGGCCACGCCGATGGTGGAGCTGCCACCCACAGTGAGCATCCAGTCGGGCTGGTGGCGCTCGACCAGCGCCCGGACGGCCTCCACGACCCCCTCGGGCACTTGCGTGGTGATGCGGTCGAAGGTGGCCACGTGTCGAGCGCCCAGAGCACCGGCCAGCTCAGCGGCGAGGCCAGTCCAGCGGGCCTGGGCAAGAATGAGCACCCGCTCCGCGCCTGCGTGGGCAAGCAGCGGGGCGGCCTGGTGGCGTGCACCGGCGCCGAAGGCCGTGCGGATGTCGTGTGTAGACATGATCGGGTCTCGGGGGCAGGAGGAAGCTCAGATGAGGTCGAAGAGCAGGGCTTCGACGGCACCGCGACCGGTGATCTGGAGCGCTTCGGCAGCGTCGATGGCCAGTCCATCGCCAGGGTACAGGCCCGCGCCATTCACCACGAGCGCTCCTCGGATGAGCTGCACCCACGCCCGCTTGCGCTCGAGGGTGTAGGTGAGCTCGCCTCCCGCAGGCCACAGCAGCCGATGCAGGCACATGTTTTGGCCAATGGTGAGCGAGCCGTCTCGACCATCGGGCGACACCACGCACCGTAGGCCCGGCACGATGGTGTCGAAGGCGGCCTGTTCGTATCGAGGCGCACCACCACCCCGCGCTGGCCGGATCCAGATCTGCAGGAACTCCACGGGCTCGGTGAGACTCGCATTGAACTCACTGTGGGCGATGCCACTTCCAGCGCTCATCAGCTAGACCTCGCCGGGCCGGATGCGAGAGCCGGTGCCGATGGTGTCTTTGTGCTCGAGCGCACCGCGCACCACGTAGCTGATGATTTCCATGTTGCGGTGCGGGTGGGTGCCGAACCCACGGCCTGGCGCCACGATGTCTTGGTTCAGCACCCGAAGGTGACCAAAGCCCAGGTGCTGTGGGTCGTAGTAGTGGGCGAAGCTGAAGGAGTGGCGGGTATCGAGCCAGCCGTGGTCGGCACGGCCGCGCTGTTCGCTGCGACGGATGGACATCTGGATGGTCAAGGGCACGCTCCGGGCCGGACGCATCCGTTCTAAGCGCGGGAAAATGGAAGACAGCATCCAAAAACAGGAATTTGTTTTGCAAGGATGCAAAACGAGTCCAGGTGATGTTGGCCAGTCGCAGTGCAGGGTGACCTGGGTGGATGGTGCCCCGAGAGCCGTGGTGTCTACTCCTGCTCGACCTCGTAGGGGCCCACATCCACGGCCGAACCCTGGGGCCTCACCACGCCGCGGCGGTCGGCATTGGGCGCCCGATCGGTCGTGCCGGCATCCACAAGCGGGCTCGCGGATGGGCGCAGCGCGAAGTCGAGCCCGAGGTCGGTGAGCAAGCCATCCACGTCGGCCGGCGCGATGCCACTGCCCGTGCCGTGGGGGTCGGGGCGGAGTGCTTCGATGTCGACCGCGTTGCTGAACAGGTCGCCCAGCGCCGGTGCATCGGCGTAGTCCACCACCACATCCACCGTCTCATCGAGCAGCTGCGTGCGACCCACCACATAGTTGTGGCCGGTGATCACATCGGATGTGGGGCCGTTTTCCTTCACGCCGTAGTCGTTGTCGTCTCGAGACCACACCACGTTGTTCACAATGACCACATCGTTGGCCGTGTTGAGTGTGAGTCCAGAGTAGTTGCTGATTCCCGGGTAGGCGCCGTTCATGAACACGAGGTTGTTCGCCAGCTCGCCGCGGTCGGTCTTGTGGTACACCACGCCGCCAAAGCCGTTGTTGAAGGCGATGTTGTTCTCGAACCGCATCCGGCCGTGGGCGTAGGTGTCGTTGTTGCGGGTCACGTACAAACCCTGTCCATCGATGATGCCGCCGGTGTAGTGGTCGCAGTTGCCGTAGGCATCTTCGTCGCTGCCCTCGAATTCGGAGAGGCAGAACTCCAGCAGGTTCCAGTTGTTGTAGACGGTATTGCCCGAGTAGAGGATCTTCACGACCTCCTCGGTGTCGATGGACTGGGCGGTCGCAATGACCACTCCACTCTCGGCACTGCTGGACCACCAGGTGGTGTTCGACACCACGTTGTCTTCCACGAGGATGTAGTCGCTGCTGTTGAAGCGAATGCCCGAGCCGGGTGTGTGGTGGACCACGTTGTCGCGCACCACGATGTGGTCGGCGGGTCCCCAGGTGAAGATGCCGCGGCCGATGTAGTAGTTTTCCTTGGACCAGCGGTGGTCCATCGCCTGGTCGTAGGTGATCTCGGCATTGTGGCCTTCGACTTCGAGGCCTTCGATGATGATGTGGCTCACTCCGGCACCCACCTGGAGCCCACCCGAGCCGTCGAAGCGCAGCACTGGACGCGCTTCGTTGCCATCGGGCTCAGCGGCGATGCGGATCCAGTTGCCCGGCTCGCCCGACGTGTCGATCTTGGCGAGCACCCCGTGACGAATGCCGGAGTCTCCGGTCTCGCCGTGTTCTGCGACGTAGTTGCTGTTGGTGTGGACCCCATCGCGGATGAAGAGGGTGTCGCCCGCACGCAGCACCGACACGGCATGTGCAATCGTGGCAAATGGTGTGACCGCGTCACCAGAGGCGGCATCGTCGCCATCGGCGGCAACGTAGTAAGTGGATCCGTTCGACGGGCCATGCTCCACGATGCGTGCCGTCGCAATGTCGGCGCCGTCGGCTGCGAGCAACAACTCGGTGGGGGTCACGGTGAGGGTGACCGTCTCGGTGGGCTCCATGGTCGCCGATGGCAGGGGCACCAACACCAGGGTGACCTCGGTGGCACCGGTGGGGATGGTGACACTGGATGCGATCGGCGCGCCGTCGAGCATGAGGATGAAGTCATCGTCTGGCGATGCAGAGCCACCGAGGGTGAGTGGCACATCGAGGTCGGCCTCTTGAGCGGCATCGAGCACGAGTCGAAAGCGCGCGGTCTCCCCGCCGTCTTCATGGGCGAGCGCGTCGTCGATCGCAAGCGAGACGACTGCGGGCGGGGGCACCGGCGGCGCACCGGAGTCTTCCGGCGCACCAGAGTCTTCGGGCGGGCCGGTGTCGGCCGGTGGACTGGTGTCGGTGTCTTCCGGTTCCGCTTCGGCCGGCGCGGTGTCTTCGGCTGGAGGGTCCTCCGTTGGCGACTTGGCTTCAGAGTCATCGACGCAGCCGGTTGCCAGCAGGGCCAGGAAAGCGAGGGGACGGCGCATGGGGGGGCTCCCGAGGTGAATGCGGACTGTAGCAGCAGCGGCCCAACCGACGGCGGTTCCCGATCCTTGTGCCTGAGTGCCTCAAGGTGCAGTGGGTTGGATTTCCTGCCGGGTGAAGTAGACGCGCAGGGGCGCCACGGGCGCCAGGGTCTGGTCGATGGCTCGGTGGATGTCCTCGCGGAGCTTCATCCTCCCCTGGTCGGTGGTCGCTGCGGCTTTGGATGTGGCCTGGATGGCGTTCACAACGGTCGCTCGAAGCGGCTGTTCCTTCGCGAGGAAGGCATCTACATCTGTTTTTCGGACCTCGATGGAGATGTCAATGGCGAGCTGGCTTGGCGTCTGTGGACTGATCAGTCTTCCGCTGATCGTGCCAAGCGTGCAGACCGCATGGTCTTCGCTCGCGGTGCAGCGGGGCTTGGCCTTGGCATCCGAAGCCTCCGTGGTGCGATCGGTCGCCAGAGCGGTGAGTGCGACTTGGAGCGCGAGGAGCGTAGATTTGCTGAGCATGGACGGCCTCCTATACTGACCTGATGAAAGGCAACGGTACCGCAGCCGAATCGGTGGATGAAGCGTTTTGAGCGCCGATTCCCTGCTGCAGGCGTGTGCGACCAGACCTTCCAGGAGGTGGTCCGCACAGGGGAGCGATCACTTCCGGTCAGAATGAGCAGCCTCTCGCTGCCTCGGACCCCCACGGGTTGGCGCGACGCAATACGGTGCTCACTTCAGTCTCGCTATGGAGCACCAATGACAGACCTTCTCGCGGCGCGGTCCCAGATGGCGATGTCTCTTGCGTTCCACATCATCTTTGCCGTGGTGGGAATGGCGATGCCGCTGCTGATGGTGATCGCCGAGGCCATGTACCTGCGCACGGGCGACCGCAGCTGGCTGGAGCTCGCCAAGCGGTGGTCAAAGGGCACGGCGGTGATGTTTGCCGTGGGAGCGGTGAGCGGCACATGCCTCTCGTTTGAGCTGGGCCTGCTCTGGCCCCATTTCATGGAGCGCGCAGGCCCTCTGGTGGGGCTGTCGTTTTCGATGGAAGGCTTCGCATTCTTCTTCGAGGCCATCTTTTTGGGCGTGTACCTCTACGGCTGGAAGCGTGTGCCGCCGAGGTTGCACCTGCTCTCGGGGGTGGGGGTCTTGATCTCCGGCGTGGCGTCGGCGGTGTTTGTGATCTCCGCCAACGCCTGGATGAACACCCCAACCGGCTTCCGCTTGGTCGACGGCGCCTTCGTCGACATCGATCCGGTTGCAGCGGTGTTCAATCCGGCCTTCCCCACCCAGGCTCTGCACATGGTCCTCGCCGCTTTCGCAACGGTCGGATTTGCGGTGGCGGGGATTCATGCGCTCACCATCTTGCGAGGGGACCGCAGCCTGTTCCATCGGCGTGCACTGGGAATCGCCATGGCCGTGGGTGGCGTGGCTGCATTTCTTCAGCCGCTGTCGGGCGATTTGTCTGCCAAGCACGTGGCTCATCACCAGCCCGTGAAGCTTGCGGCGATGGAGTCGCACTGGGAAACAGAGTCGTGGGCGCCGCTTCGAATTGGAGGGATTCCAGACGAGGAAGCGGAGACCACTTCCTACAGCATTAATATACCAGGTGGGCTGTCCGCTCTGTCGTTTATGGATCCTGCTGCGGAGGTTCGCGGACTGAAAGAATTTCCGCCCGAGGACCGGCCGCCGGTCACGGTGGTTCACTTTGCCTTCCAGCTGATGGTTGGGTGCGGCATGGCCATGATGGGAGTGGCTGCGCTGTTTGGCTGGCGATGGTGGCGACGAAGAGCGGTGCCCACAGACCCCGGCACCTTGCGCATTCTCGTGGCGGCTGCGCCTCTGGGGCTGATCGCCTTGGAAGCGGGATGGACCGTTACTGAGGTGGGCCGGCAGCCCTGGATCATCAAAGGGGTCTTGCGCACCGCGGATGCAGTCACACCCATGCCGCATCTCGTCGTGCCATTTACCGCCTTCAGCGCGTTGTTTTTGATGCTCGGCGTGGTCACGGTGGTGTTGTTGCGGCGCATCGTCTTTTCCACACCTGTGGAGCCCGAAGCCACCCTCGACTCGACCGAGACGCGCCATGCCTGAGCCCAGCTCATTGATGGCGGGCGTGATGCTCGTGGCCCTTGTAGTCTACACTCTGACCGGCGGAGCCGACTTTGGGGGTGGGGTCTGGGACCTCTTGGCATCGGGCCCTCGAAAGCTGGAGCAGCGCCGTCGCATCGCACAGGCCATCGCGCCCATCTGGGAGGCCAACCACGTATGGCTGATCGTGGTGGTGGTGGTGATGTTCGTGTGTTTCCCACCCGCATTTGCTGCCGTGAGCACGGTGATGCACATCCCGCTCACCCTCATGCTGTTTGGGATTGTGTTGCGGGGCACAGCCTTTGTGTTTCGGGCCTATGACCCGCAAAACGAGGATGAAGCGACCGGGCCGTGGCGACTGGTTTTCGCGGTGGCGAGCACGATTACACCCATCATGCTGGGGATGGTTTTGGGCGGGATCACGAGTGGAACCTTCCGCTTCGAGCCCGGCTCGATGCGGGTCTCGACCGATTTCGTCTCAGAGTGGGCGGCAGCTTTTCCGGTGATGGTGGGCGTATACGGACTGGCCCTATGCGCGCTGCTGGCCGCGGTTTATCTCATCCACGACACCGCCGATGCGCCTGATCTTCAGGAGGACTTCCGCATACGAGCGCTCGCAGCAGCAGTGTTTACCGGCCCGCTTGCATTTGGCACGCTCGCCGTCGCCCGACTCGGCGCGCCGCATATTTACGATGCTTTGGTGTCGTCGTCGCTGGCCTTGCCGCTGCATGTCGGCACGGGCATTGTGGCACTGGGCGCCATCGGCGCCATCTGGACCCGTCGATACGGCGTGGCTCGTGTGCTTGTGATTGCGCAGACGATGGGGATCTTTGCTGGGTTGGGTGCGGCGCAGTTTCCCTACCTTGTGGCGCCGCAGCTCACGTTCTCCGATGCGGCCGCACCCGACCATGTGCTGTGGGCCGTGCTGGGGATTCTGTGTGCTGGAGGGCTTCTGCTCGTGCCCGCATTCGTATGGCTGTATTCGGTGTTCAAGGGACAGAGCTCGCCCCGGCTGCACTGAGTGCGCGCCAAATTCGCACGCAAATTCACGGCGTGAAAATGTCTGATCTGTCTTGTTTTTTTGAAAAATGGCGCCCCAAAGTTTTCGCGGCCATAAGATTTCCAAATCCGCCATAAGGGGGGGGAAAGTGGGTTTGGATAGGTCAGGTGTTCCACGCCAGCGGTGGCCCTTTGGCCGGGTAGTCTGAGGCTTCAGGATCACTTCCCCGAGCTCAATTCATATGCGCAAGATATGCATATGAACGGTAGATTGGATGGGGTGCCCATCAGCAGATGGGCAGCGGGTCGTCGTCTGTATGCGCATGATTCAAGCGTGGGCGTTCCACAGGAAGTGCAGGGGGCCAACGACTCCCCCCCCCTAAAGTTTGGTGGGGTCGGCTGTCGATGGCGAACGCGTGGCTGTGCCCTACAGTCGTGGGCGCATGCTCGGTGTGGGGAAGACCATGGCAGAGGGACGGACCTGGACATCGAACGTGGACAGAACCTCCGCAGGGGCAGGGGTTGGACAGCGCTTCAGTGTGGCGGCTCGTGTACTCTGTATCGGCAACTGCAAGCCGGGAGAAACCCATGCGATCGTTGTTGGTCGTGCACCCCCAAGGGCGGATTGGTTTGGTGGCGGCAGTGGTCGTCTGCGGTGCCGCATGCGGCAGTACGTCGAAATCGACGGGATCCACTGGTCCTGCAGGCGAGACCACCGACGCGCTGACCGCCGATGTCGCGGTTCTGCATCGACTCACGACCGTCCAGATCCGCAATTCCGTAGCGTCGTTGTTTGGCGATGACGGCTTGCCGAGCGTGGTGCTTCCTGCCGAGATTCCGGTGGGTGCATTTCGCAACCAGGCCCTCACGCGCGACGCCACACCATTCCTCGTGGAGTCACTCCAGCGCTCGCTCGACGCGGTGGCAGTCGCTGTGGTGGACTCGGGATGGTCGGGCTGCGACGACCGCAGTGCCGAGTGTGGGCGCGACGCCCTGGCATCATTCCTGCCTCGGGCCTGGCGCCGACCGGTCACAGACACCGAGGTCGCCTGGATTGGCGATGCCTATGCAAGCTGGCATGCAGAACTCGGGCACGAGGGTGCGATGCGACTCGCGCTGGGGGTGGTGTTGCAGTCGCCCGACTTTCTCTACCTGACTGAGGTGGGCGATCCCGACACGGAGGTGGACGGTGTGCGAGCGCTCACGGGATTCGAGCTTGCGGCGCGCCTCAGCTACTTGATCTGGAGTGCGCCGCCGGATGCAGAGCTTTGGGGGCTCGCGGCGGACGGGTCCCTGTCCGAGCCGGAGGTGCTTCGAGCCCAGGCCATGCGGATGGTTCGCGACGAGCGTTCCCAAGAGGCGCTCCTCGAGTTTCATCGCCAGTGGCTGGGGGCGGGCTACGCCACGGAGGTGGACCCCAGCTACGAGGCCCTGGGCAGCTCGCTGCTCTTCGAAGAAGAACAGGACCTCTTCGAGTACGTCTTGGAGTATGGAACGCTCCAGCAGGTCATCGAGCTCGATGAGTATTGGGGAAGCGTGAAGACCGAGCTGCGGGTGAGCTACCAGGCGGAGTTCGACGCCTTTGTGCTGCACACGCTGTACGGGCCTGGCTCCTTGTCGGCACTCCTCAGCAGTCGCGCGGGCTGGGTGAGCGATCGAACCGCGATGCTCTACGGCGTGGAGATTCCTGCCGGCGCCACGCAGTATGCGTATCGGCCGTCGATTGGTGAGCAGGGCTCCTACGGGTATGACATCGATGTCTACGCCGTGGACCTGCCCGAGAGTGAGCGTGCCGGCATCCTCACACAGGGCGCCTTCCTGGGCGGGCACAGCCACCCTGCCCAACCCTCGCCCGTGCTCCGGGGGGTCTTCGTTCGAGAGCACCTGTTGTGCGTGCCTCCGGTCTCGCCACCCGACGACATCCCCAGCCTCGAGACTGCGACCGAGGGGACTTCATGGACCACGAATCGAGAGCGCTACGCTCAGCACACCACCGATCCCGCTTGTGCGGGGTGCCACACGTCGATCGATGGGATGGGCTTTCCGTTTGAGGGCTACAACGCCATTGGCGCACGTCGAACCACCGACAACGGCGCGCCAGTCGATACCACCGGAGAGCTGGTGGGCACCGATGTGGACGGGCCGGTGGTCGATGCGGTCGACCTGATCGAGGCTCTTGCCTGGAGTCGGGATGTGCACGACTGCGCGGTGAAGCAGCTCTGGCGCTATGCCATGCACCGCACGGAGACCGACGCAGACACCTCCAGCATCGAGGCTCTACAGGATTCGTTCTACAACGATGGGGGGATCCTCCCGAACTTGATCGTGCGCCTGGCCACGAGCCGAGCCTTTACGACGATCACTCTCGCTGAGTCTGGAGGTGCACGATGAGCCCCACACCATCTCGTCGGCGGTTGTTGCAGGCGCTCGGCCTGGGCTCTGGCAGTCTCTTTCTTCCCAGCTTGGGGCATGCGCAAGAGGCCGCGCCAAAGCGATTTCTCCTCCTCTACACTGCGCAGGGATGTGCGCCCCAGCGGTGGGAATGCAATCCCGGAGCACTGCCCGACGATGCGGACTGGTTCGAAGACTGGACCACTTGGTCTGCGGAGGACTTCAGCAGCAGCTTGGCTCCGTTGAGACCATGGGCGGCGCACTGCACCGCGGTGGGTGGACTGGGGCTCGTGAGCTGTGCAAACGACGGCAGCGGCTTTCACCATGAGCGTGCCAAGGCGCACGGTCCTACGGGTGCAGATGCCGAGTGGATTGCGGGCCTGCCCTATGGTGGGGCGGCATCCATCGACCAGATCATTGCGGCCGAGGTGGCCCGGGCCGACCACTTCCGCAGCCTCGAGCTCTCGGTGGAGGGTGGGCTGGCCTACGACGGCCAGGGAGGCAGTGCGCTGTATCGGGGAGCTGCGCAGCCTTTGCCTACCATCGACAATCCCGCCGCACTCTGGGAGCGTCTGTACGGTGCCCAGATCGGCTCGGGAGACCCGGTGCTCGCTCGGCAGAGCAGTGTGCTCGACATGGTCTCGGAACGCTTCAGCCAACGCGCGCAGTCTCTTTCGGCAGTCGACAGGCAAAAGCTCGAAGCCCATGGTGCATTGGTTCGCGACCTGGAGCAGCGACTCATGGGGGTGGCCACAGCCTCGTGCGAGCGCATCCCCGACATTCCCGCGGACGATGCCTATGAGGAGGACTTCGAGAGTCATCTGCAGCTGGTGGCCTCTGCCTTTTCGTGCGACCTCACGCGTGTGGCGAGCATCCAGATGACTCAGCTCACGCCCTCGCTGTTGGGCCTGCCACCGGGAAGCATGCACGACTCCTATGCGCACGGAATTTACTACGATCCCGACGCAGAGGACGCCATGGCCACCTACATGGCCTTTCACGCACGCCAGCTGACGCGCGCGCTCGAAGTGCTGTCCGGGATACCTGAGGCGGGGGGCAGTATGCTCGACAACACAGTCATTCTCTGGATCACGGAGCTTGCTGACTCCTGGCACGGCATGGATCGCTACCCGGTGGTGGTGGCAGGTGGAGCGAACAGTGGCCTCCAGCTCGGTCGCTACGTACACCATGCGCGTCTCACCCCCTTCGAGACGGTCCAGGCCACACCCGACCGCTTCATGGGCGTACCGCACAACCGGCTCCTGGTGACTGTGGCGCGGGCCATGGGCCTCGACCTCGAGCAGGTCGGACGGGCTGAGATTCCAGGCTGGGACGGCTCCACCATCGACTGTACGGGCGCACTGCCCATGGTGCTCGCATGAGGGCGCGGGGTGTATGGGTGGTCTCGATACTGGGGCTGGCGGCATGCCGAAGCGGCGAGAGCACCGGTATGAAGGAGAGCCAGTCTTCGGAAGACGACGCAGGAACCTCGGCGAACGACGCGTTTCCGGAAGACTGGTGGGACGATGGGAGCTGGACCGATGCAGAGGATGGCGAGGGCGGCGAAGGTGGCGAAGGTGGCGAGGATGACGATGGAGATGAAATCGAAGAGCCACACTGGTACGGTTTTTTCGTGGACTCCACTGCGAGCACATCGCCGGGCGAGGTGGGCTGGGTCGATGATGGATGCGAGTGGTACGCCGACATGAGCGGCGCCGCCGTGGACCCTTGCGCCAGCTGCACGCTCGCCTATTCCGTGACGATCAACGACTTGTTCGTGGAAGCGGATGAAGGCTGCGACTTTGAGCCGGAGATGGTCACATCGCCCGAATTTTCGTTTGTGGTGGGCTTCATCGGAGAAGAGGCGCTGGAGTACGACCCCGAGACGGGTGCGTGGGAGTCATTCGCAGACGCCTTTTACGAGGGCGACTTGGTGGGGTGGTTTGCGCAGCTGTAGCGTGTGGAATCGGCAAGATACCCTTGCCTGACGCGATGCTTTCGGCGAAAATCAGGTGGCCGCACCGTCGGCGTGGATTCGGCGTCCGCGTCTTGAAGAGCACGGTGGAGGCTTGATTTTGCGGGCTGGGCGTTTTGCGTTTGCGCGAAGCGGTCGCATCGCTGGACCTGCTCAGGAGCGAACCGGTGCATCCCTTTCTCATGGCCCTCGCGGGCGGCTCGCTCATCGGGCTGGCCGCTACTCTGCTCCTTGGGATCAATGGCCAGGTTGCCGGTATCAGCGGCATTGTCGGTCGTCTGGTTCCGCCTGCCCCCGAGTCCAGCTGGCGCGTGGCCTTCGTCGCCGGCCTGGTGCTGGCTGGATTTGCCTGGGTTCCCCTGCTGCCGGATGCGTTTGCGGCGGGAGACCGCTCGGTCTTCGCGGTGATGCTGGCCGGGCTTCTCGTGGGATTTGGGACCCGCCTCGGGAACGGCTGTACCAGTGGCCACGGGGTCTGTGGCATGGCGCGCTTTTCCAAGCGTTCTTTCTCGGCCGTGGGGGTCTTCCTCGCTACCGGCGTGCTCACCGCCACCTTGTTTGGTTTGCTGACGCGGGGGGTCACATGAGTCGAACCCCCATGCTGATCGCTGCCCTCGGGTCGGGCATCTTGTTCGGATCGGGGCTCGTCATTTCCGGCATGACCCAGCCCACAAAGGTCATTGGCTTTCTGGATGTGCTCGGCGGCTGGGACCCAACGCTTGCGTTTGTGCTTGCAGGAGCCACGGGCACCCACATGCTGCTGCGGCCACTGGTCAAGTGGCTGGCGCCAGCGAACGTGGCGCGTGGCACCCCGGCTGGGGCCGGGGTCGACCGGAACCTGCTTGTGGGCGCGGCTCTGTTTGGCGGGGGATGGGGGCTTGGGGGCTACTGTCCCGGGCCAGCACTGACTGCGGCTGGTCCGGCGCTGGAGTCCGCACTGTTCTTCGTGGTGCCGATGCTTGTGGGGATGGGAATGCACAGCGCCTATCGACGGCGGCGAGAGTCCAGCAGCGCAGACGCCACTGCGGCCGCCTGAGCAGGCAGGGGCTGCCGGGGGAGAGCTGGGCCAGTCGCAGTGCGGTGCTGCACGAACAACCATGGTACATTCACGATCGCACTTGTTTGGGGGAGCCCTGGTGCCTCAGTACGCACACATGCGTCGGTCTGGTTGGCGCAGTGGCCTATGGTCGCTGGCCGTGGTCATCGGTTGTGGCAGCCGCATTCATGCGGGGGCCGCTGCACCGCTCAGCGACCCTGCGCTCACACCTGCGCTCCAGGCGGGTTTGCATGCCTCCACGTTCTACATCGCGGGCGCCTCTCTTCGTGGGTTTGCGTCTCCCGACATGGTGTTGATGGCCACGGGGCTGGAGGTGGGCATTCCAGCCGGTCCTGCGCAGTGGAGGAGTCCGTTCCCGTCGAAGCGAGGAGGCAAGAAGCGAAAGAGGCAATTCTTCTCGCCGCATGCCGTGGCGGGCGTCCATGCGCTGCAGCTCGATTTCACAGACGGCGCCTCGTTTGGCGCAGGCAGCCCCTACCTGCAGCTCGGGATTTCCACCTGCCGGTATCGTGGAAACCCGCATTGTTTTGGCCTCGTCCTCGATGGCACACATGTGGTCCGGTTCCACGAGGAGAACCATACCTGGCTTGGTGTCTCGTTGATGATCAGCCGGTTCTGGGACGACATCGGCGGCTGAGCCCGGCCGCGCTCAGAAGTAGCGACCGAGACACTGGCCGATCGCACCGGCCCGAGTGCTCGCTTCGGCTGCATCCTGGGCGCGCCCGGCGGTGCTGTGGGTGAGGCGGTTGCGCAGGTCGGAGAGGCACACGAGGTCATGGGCCAGTGCCCCCAGTGTGGGGGGCGGGATGGAGGGGAGCCTTGAAGAGATTCCCAGCCGCCCGGCGAGCGGTCCGCTGCACAGCACACCTCCCGCCAGCGCCCGCAGAGTCCAGACCTTGCGGGTGTCTCCAGCGGCTCGCTGCACCACGTTGATCAGTGTGGTCCACCGGTTGCTGCTGCCACGGGTCCAGCCGGGGGTGCTGTCCTCGAGTGCCGACCAGATGAACTTCGCGCTCTCGAGAGCCTTGCGACCGCGCGGACTGCGGAGCTCCTGCAAGGCGGGTCGAAGTGCCACGTCCATCCACAGCTCCAGGCCCTTGGCCCAGAACACCAGGCCGCACCCAACACACTTCAGCAACCCTCTGAGCATTTGCCCGAAATTCAAAGCAACGCCTAAACAAATCTCGCCCTGCCCTGGATTTAGGGGCAGGGATGCGTGGCGTAGGGGGGTGGGGGTGGGGGCCAGGCCTCATCCAGAAGGGACAAGCAAGCGAAAGGATAGGGGCGAGAGAGAGGCCCCGCCGAAGATCTTGTCACCGCCTGCT
>CAJWOS010000010.1 GCA_913044235.1 uncultured Pseudomonadota bacterium | reverse complement strand
AGCTCCAGCCGGCTCAGCTCCAAGGCCGTCGTTCCATCGCTCCAAGCCCGCTTCAACCCAATCCGAACCCGACCACCCGGCAGGGCCTCCACTCGCTCTTTCGCAAGCGGCGGCCGCGCGATGTACCGGCACAGCTGCCGTGCCGCGCCACCCCTCCGGGGTTGCACGTGCCCACCGCCGCGATGGGTATCGCGTCGGCTCCGAGTCCTTTCCGGTTCCGCGCCCCGATGACCACCCCCGCATGCACCGAGTACCCGTCGCAGCTCGCGCACAGCGGTGGAAGCCGGAACGGCCGGCCCCCGAGCACCTGCACCCGCTTCGCCCGACGCCCCCCACCCACCGCAGATCGACCCGCCACCGACGCCGACTGAATCACCAACAGAGCGTCTTCTTCTCCGCGCTCACGCCCGCCATCGCCCGCGCGGCCAAACCCCTGCTGCGCCAGCCACGCCTCCGCCCGGTCTGCAATCCGAACCACCAAGCCCTCTACATCCGCTGTGGTCCACCGCCGTGACCGGTGCCACCGCACCCGCCCCGTCGCTCGGTCTTCCGTGTACACACCGTCCAGAACAAGACAGTGAAAGTGGTAGCAGTCGTAGGGATACGGAACATCAACCGCTTCCGAACTTTACCGGACCGATCCCGATGGAGGAGAGTAGACCTGTGGATGCTGGTCAGCTCAGGGGCAAGTCCCCCAGACGGGACGGGGCTCGGTCCAGGCGGTGGCGCCGTCTTCGAAATAGCTTGGCTCACTTAGAAGCAAACTCACACACCACTCGCTCAAGTCCTGGTTGAAGGTTGCGGCGTCGTAAAACATGTGGTCCATCATCGTCACGCTGCTTGTGTCCCAGCCACCGATGTCCTGGTTGAAGGCGGTGGCCCCGCGGAACATGTAGCCCATGCTCGTGACGCTGCTCGTGTCCCAGCTGCCGATGTCCTGGTCGAAGGCGGTGGCTCCAAGGAAGAGGAAGCCCATGCTTTTGACGCTGCTTGTGTCCCAACTGCCGATGTCCTGGTTGAAGGCGGTGGCCTCGTAGAACATGCTGGTCATGGTCGTGACGCTGCTCGTGTCCCAGTCTCCGATGTACTGGTTGAAAACGGCAGCGTCGAGAAACATGTATCTCATGTCTGTGACGCTGCTCGTGTCCCAGCTTCCGATGTCCTGGTTGAAAGCGGCGGCGTCGCTGAACATGCGCTCCATGGTGGTGACGTTGCCGGTGTCCCAGCTTCCGATGTCCTGATTGAAGGCAGCAGCGTGAGAGAACATGCTATTCATGTCCGTGACGCTGCTTGTGTCCCAGCCACCGATGTCCTTGTTGAAGGACTCGGCATACTGGAACACACCGTTCATGTTTGTGACGCTGCTGGTGTCCCAGCGACCGATATTCCCGTTGAACGCGGTGGCGAAGGAGAACATGCGCTCAATGTCGATGACGCTGCCGATGTCCCAGCCATCGATGTCCTGATTGAAGGCGTCGGCTCCGTAGAACATGTAGGTCATGTCCGTGACTTGGCTCGTGTCCCAGCTGGCGATGTCTTGGTCGAAAGAGGCCGTAGAGGCGAACATATAGGTCATGTCCGTGACGCTGCTCGTGTCCCAGCCGCCGATGTCCTCGTTGAAGTCGATGGCGCCTTCGAACATTTCGCTCATGTCGGTGACGCTGCCAGTATCCCAGCTACTCATACCTTGGTTGAAGGCGTCGGCCGACCGGAACATTTCGCTCATGTCGGTGACGCTGCTCGTGTCCCAACGACTAATGTCCTGGTTGAAGGCGATGGCGAGCGCAAACATCCTGTGCATGTTCGTGACGCTGCTTGTGTCCCAGCCTCCGATGTCCTGGTTGAAGGCCGTGGACTGATAGAACATGGCCGACATGTACCGGACACTGCTTGTGTCCCAGCTGCCAATGTCCTGGTTGAAGACGTTGGCATCGTAGAACATGTAGCTCATGTCAATGACGCTGCTTGTGTCCCAGCTACTGATGTCCTGATTGAACGTGTCGGCAAAGTTGAACAACGAGCCCATCGACAAAACGCCACTGGTACACGCCGACTCCCACTCTGTGGAGTCGAAGTCCAAGCCGTCGAGCCCGCTCTCATCGTACTTGGTGTACCTCTTCGTCTCCACCATACCCCTGGCTCCGACCGGCACATCGGGGCACAGCACCGTCACGCCATTAGGGTGCAGGATGAAGCCATCGCACTCCGGGTCACCCGGTGTACCCACGGTGGAATCGTCGTCATCGCAGTCTTCGGCGGTGACGATGCCATCGCAGTCGGCGTCGTCGGCCACGGAGGTGGACGCCGGGTCGTCATCATCGCAGTCGTCGGTGGTGACCACACCATCGCAGTCGGCATCGTCGGCCATGGAGGTGGACGCCGGGTCGTCGTCATCGCAGTCGTCGGTGGTGACCACACCATCGCAGTCGGCATCGTCGGCCACGACTGTCGATGCTTGGTCGCTGTCGTTGCAATCTTCGTCGGTGGCGATGCCATCGCAGTCTTCGTCGTCGGTCGGCATGCCTGCGTCGTTGTCGTCGCAATCATCAGCTGTTTCCACACCATCACAATCCGCATCGTTGGCCGGCATGCCGGCATCGTTGTCGTCGCAGTCGTCTTCCGCGACAACGCCATCCCCATCGTTGTCGACCTCGTCGCCGCTCGCGTCACCCCCCGCATCACCATCCGAGTCGTCACTCGGGCCTTCCTCGTCGGGCGTCTCTTTGTCGCCACACCCCGCGACGAACAGGTGGGCGCCAGCGAGGGCTATGGTGGCGAGGGTTTGGACTCGGTTCATGGCGTTCATGGTTATCCCGAAGCGGGGGCGGACCGGGAGCCTAACCGATGGCCTGTGCCGGTTCTTGCCGCAAGCGGAGGGATAGGCGTCGCCGGCGAAGATCTCCACGCAGGCGTCGATGAGGTCGTGCCAAAGGGCGGCGAGTTCGGCCTGGCGCCGGTCGGCGGAGGGCGTGCGGGGGCCGGTGCCGCGGATGCGGTCTTCCGTTCCAGCTTCCGCCGCTGTGCGCGAGCTGGAACGGAAGACCCCCGAGCCGCTGCACCCGCTTCGCCCGAAACAGACCGCACGCAGCCCCGTCCGTCGATGCAGACGGGCCGGTGTGCAACGCGTTTTGGGAAACTTTGTCCGCATTGGGAATGGCTTCAGGGAAAAACACAATGGAACACTCGGCTGCGCCCGGAGCAGAGGCGGATGGTTCCCATCCCGCTTCCCTTCATGGATGGACCGTAGCGTCGTCGTCGTCAGTGTCACCGCACACCGTCGTATAGCCGTCACCATCTGCATCCACATCACCCGTGCCGCAGAAGAACAGCACCGATCCGGTCAAGTCCATCTGATCTACGCCTTCTCCCGGGAAGCTCGAAGTCGATCCATCCCACTCGTACCCAAACCACTCAAATATGGCGCTCTCGGTGCCGTTTCCGATACCGGCCGCTCCGGCGTGAGCGACCTGCTCGGAGAGGTCCGTCTCTGGAATCGCGGCGTCGGTAGCACAGGAATACCCCACCAGGGCGGCGGGGTACGGGGCATCCTGCCGCATTCGAAACGAGCCGTCCTCAAACAGCACCACTGAAGTGGTGATGGCATAGCTCGTGGCTTGATCCCAATAGACGCCGAAGGCATTCCCAAAGTCCACCGTGTACAGCCCGCCAGAGCTGGACGGTGTGATCAAGTCCCAATGTGGAGCGATGCTCGGACCATCGGTCAGAAATTCCAGGGCGCTCTCCGAGTAGTCCGCGCTCTCAAAGCCAAAGGTGACCTGCCCGTTCGTGTTCACAGATGCCGTCGTGTACTCGGCATCACAGAAGGGAAACGTCATCGAAGCGAAGGAGACCGTAAGGCTCGACCCCCACCTGGACGCGGACGCGTCGAGCTGCTCTGCATCGGTGTCGAGGCTGTCGATGCTCCCGTCGCAGTCGTTGTCCAGACCATCGGTGTCGGTCGACAGCTCGAGCGCGTACGGGAACACCGTTCCGTCTGCGTCGTCGCAGTCATCCCCGCCATAGTCATCGCTGTCGTGTCCGTCCCCATCAGCGTCGTAGTCGGAACCGCCACAACCATCCTCATCGACACCGTCGTACCAGACATCACCGGCGCCAGGATTTGCAGAAGCGTCGCTGTCGTCACAGTCGTCACCACCATGCGCATCACTGTCGTAGCCGTCCAAGTCGGCATCGTAGTCGTTGTCGCCCGCGCAGTCGGCGTCGATGCCGTCGTACCAGGCGTCAACCGCCCCGGGGTACGTGGTGGCCACTTCGTCATCACAGTCGGTGCCGTCAAAGTATGGCGCCACGAAGCCATCTCCATCTTCGTCCCCCGTCGAGACATGACAGGCCATCGCTTCCTCTCCATCGGGCGCAAGCTGGCGCAGAGTCAGGTCAAGGTCGCCCTCGATGTCGAAGCCGCTCTCATCGGCGACGTGCAGGTGCCCCGCAAGCCTGGTCTGTAGTGGTAAGCCAACGAACGAGCCCGAGTCGGTACCTGTATCGAGCGTGTCTACGCGCAGGTATCCGTCCGTCATGGTGACGGAGTCCTCCCAAGGGTCGGCGACTCCGCTGCAGTCGAACGAAATCAGGGTGGTCGTCGTCGAGCTGTCGCGCTCGTCGTAGTACCCCGTACCGCAAACGCCCTCCTGCTCAAGCGTGACCCTACAGTTGAAGCCCGCTTCCGTTGTGGCATCGAGCTCGATCTGAAAGGCTGTGACTTTGGGCGGGTCGTCGGGGTCGTACTCCAACGATGCGGTGAATTCCCAGGACTGGCAGAAGTCGAGGGTTGTGGTGCTGCCATCGGGCAGGGTGATGGTGAGGTCGGCAGCACATGCCGCGCCCTCCACATCGGCAACCCCGTCGCAGTCCTGGTCGACCCCATCGTCCCAGACTTCAGAAGCGCCCGGAAATACCGCCGGCTCGCTGTCGTCGCAGTCATCGCCACCGGCCGCTGCATCGACATACCCGTCCCCATCGGCATCAGGACCATCCAGGCCATCGCAGTCCTGATCGGTACCGTCGGCTTCGCTGTCTTCCGCCCTAGGGTAGACATCGGCGTCGTTGTCGTCACAGTCACCATCTGCAGCAGTCACGCCGTCGCCGTCGATGTCCGTGGCTTCACCCTCGCCCTCGCCCTCGCCCTCGCCTTCGCCTTCGCCCGAGGAGGCACAGTCCGGCGCACCGGTACAACCTGGGTCATCGCAGTCAAAGAGACCGTTTCGGTCATTGTCCACGCCGTCCGAACACTCGCCGTCATCATCTCCTTCGTAGGCTTCTGCAGGGGTGCCTTCATCATCCGGCTTCCCGCTTTCGTCCTCTGCACATCCCTGCAAGAGGATGGATACGACTCCGACGGAGGCCAGTGCTCTGAACTTGGTCATTCGATTCTCCTCTTCGTGCCGGGGATCTTTCTAAATACGACGGTCCCTCAAGGGAAGGGATAGGACACATCAACCACTTTTGGCTTCTATCAAAGCGATCCCAGCTGGGGCAGTTCGACGCCTCGCCGCCCTGTGGTGAGAAGGAGTACCGGCGCGTCGTCGATGTTGAGGGATAGGAAACATCAACCGCTTTTGAACTCTACCGGACCGAGCCAAGCTGGGGCCACCGACGACCCGCCGCCCTCCCGCAGCGCATCAACCCCCTGCAATCACCCCGCCGGCACCGCGCTGAAGCCCAAAACCCACCCCGCGCCGAGCCTGGGACAGAGCCCTCCCCGCCCGTCGCGAACCCCGCTTCAGGCAACCAGCTCCACCCCACCCCCTACGGCGGACCCCGCGCTGAACGCCCCAGCGACCCCAGCACCCGAAGCGTCGCCGGAGGCAGCACCACCGTCCGAAGCGCCATCCCCTCCCCACACTTCGGACACGCAAAGCCGTCCACACCGAACACTCGCCAAAGCAGCGCGCTCCAAGACCGCCACCGCGAACGCCCCTGCGGACTCTTCGACAGCCGCTTCCCCACCCTCGCCGGACGCTTCTTCGCCTTGGGCTCCTTCGGCCGAACCCGACCCCGAAGCCGCGACCGAGACGCCGGCACCCCGTGATAATGCACCTGGTTCGCCCGAGGCGGCGACACCAGCGACACCAGCGACACCAGCCGTTCCACAAGCTCCAGCCGGCTCAGCTCCAAGGCCGTCGTTCCATCGCTGGAACATGGCGGAGTGGCAACTCCAATGATTGCCCGACAGTGTCTTCGCTGAACAACCCGCCACCGCTCGCGCGCGATGCCCTATCCATATGGGACACTGCCGCGAGGGTTTTGCTCGACGGTTGGACAAGTCAGCCGTCGCATCGAGACCTTGGCCTCACCCCAAAGCTCGAGGCTGCGGTAGTTGCAGCGCATCAGATACCGGAAAGCGAGTCCGAGGAGTCCGAAGACGACAATGCTGCAGTGCGATAGCGAAGCGCCACGCCGCGACTTGAGCCGCTCGCAAGCCACGCCTGGAAGTATCTTGGCCCCGCAAGCACGGTGGCTGAACACCGCAGCCTACTCGCCATGCCAATCGAGGCTGGGACGCAGAGGCCGCGGCAAGTACGCTCAGAACTTCATGCCGAGGCTGCCGGCGATACCAATGGTGTTGGGATCGCGCTCGCCCGTCAGGTTCAAGTAACCAAGTGCCTCGGCGAAAAGAGCGTCTTTCAGAGCGAAGCGGGCACCACCACCCAGGTCGATTCCCATAAATCCGCCACCGAAGGTGTTGCTGAATCCATCTCCACTGGCTTTGTAGCGAAGGTGGTAGTCCAAGTGCCCCGATGCGAAGGGTTGGACGTCTTCATTATTGAAGTAATATCGAACACCAGCTCCAACGACCGGCTGCGATACTGTGTATCCACTGTCCGACGCCGAATGGCGAAGAACCTGGACATCGGCCGCGAGCGAGTCGTTGATGGCCATTCCGCCGCGGATCCCCGCGAGCAGACCGGTCTCCGCGTCGCCATCCCAGCTCATCCGGTCGAAGCCGGCGATGACGCCGGCATCGATACCTTCCGCCGACGCAGTTCCACCGATAAGCAATACCAAACCAAGAAGCGCAGTCCTCATGAGTCCCCCAATGATGTATGCATGTGCGTTACCGGCCGATCCGCGGCCTGCACATGAGAGGCTGCACAGCCTCCGCACGCCTACCTTAGCCCATTTCGCCTGAGCAGCGATCGCTTCTGCGCGAAAACAGAACAGAAATGCCTGCCTCGAAACCATTCGCCCCACTGCACTCGCACGTCTCAGCCATCCGCGTCCGGCGGACAAATCGACTGCTCTCGGTTCCTTTGAAGAATACGGCGCCCAAGCGCGCGTGAGTCCCGTGGCGCTGAACCCAGACCAGTCAATCCGGAGTGTCGTCCAACACGGATGGCAGAGGGGGTGCTTGGAATCGACCTTGGCGATGACGCTCTTTGTGCCGCATGCCCAAATCGCTTCGCAGAGGCCCTCCGCGATGGGAACTTCACGAATGACAAGGGACCGAACATGACTAAAGTCGCCCATTGCCCCGGCATACTCTCCTGAGTGCAAGCCGTGGGAGTCGGCCTTTGTGGTTCGGAAGGACATGACGAATGGCCTGTGGTGTCTCGCCGCCGTTCTGGCGCAGAGCCGCGCTAGACAAGTGTGGGCCGAAGATCATCGCGCAGGGACCAGTCGCGTGGAAAACAGGCCGCTCTCTCAGCCCGTACGCCGATGTCCGGCTGCGGTGGCGCTGTGTTTGCAACGGCGACCTAAACCACCTCGGAGCGTGACCAGATCAAACCCAGATCGCGCAGCGTGGACGGACATCGTTACCCGCCTTCAAGTGAATTTTAGACTGTTCCGCTGGGCCTTCCTGGACCAACAAGCAACCGCAGCCGCCCGTCACCATGTCGGGCCTTGGTCGCTGCGGATGGGCAACTTTCCGGTTGGCCACACAGAGCATCCTTTGAAGGAACACAAAGCAGGGATAAATTGTCGTAGCCACTCGCCCCGATCCCCGAGCCTCACCGTCAGGGGAAGACACTCGAGCTGTGCGACTCCTGACCGGAATCGGTCCAGCGCGTGGCTCAGCGGCAGAGGGATCGGTCTTCGTCGGAGCGATCTGCACAGTCCGGTTCGCCATCGCACGCAAACGAAGCGGGGACCTCTTGGCCATCGGAACACACAAAGAGGTCGAGGACCTCTCCAATCGCCTCGGTATGATACGAAGCCCCCCAGCAATCGAGTGTCTGGTCGGGTCGCAGACCACATCCAAAGCTGACCCCGAGTTCGGCAGCTTCAAACTCCCCTGAAGGCGGCGACGTTTCTCCGTCCGTGTCAACACCCCAGCATTCGAGAGTCCCATCCACCCGGAGGGCACAAAGATTACTCGATGACAACACCATAGCCTGGTACGGGCCCGGAAGAGGTCCACCACAGGAGCCGATGGGTAGCTCGTTTAGCTCATATCCCTGCGATTCTTCGATCGTGATGTAGCAGTTGTAGCCATCCCCCCAACAGTCAATGCTTCCGTCCGAGCGAAGCCCGCAGGCGATGCGGTCCACTGCGAGCTCCGTGAACAAGCCCTCGGGAGGAATGTTGACATCGTACGTGTCTTCTGTGTCGATGCCCCAGCATTCGACCGATCCGTCCGGCCGAAGACCACAGGAGTAGCCGTCTCCCGTCTCGACCTGAGCAAAGGTACCCGATGGCGGCGTTCCTTCCCCCCAACTGTTGTCTCCCCAGCACTCCACCGTGTCGTCTGTTCGCACCCCGCAAACCGTACCCCAGCCCGCATCAATCGCCTTGAAGGTGCTTGTCGGAGTCTCTGCTCCCAGGCCACCCGTATCGAAGCCGTCGTCCAGACAGACCACCGAGCCATCCGCACGAAGCGCACATGCCGTGAACCAATCCACGGCGACGTCCGCGAAGTCCCGCCCAACAAACGGGCGGTATCCGTAGCCGCTGGAGTAGCAGGTGACCGAGCCATCCGGATGAACTCCGCAACCTTCGTATGCGCCAAAGTCAAACGCCACGAACTTGTAGGTGTCACAGTCGGGGCCGGTCGCATAGTCCGTGCATTCCTCACAGTTGGGTCCCGTCTTTCCACTCGGACAACGCGCTTGCGGTTGCGCGCTGCTGCCGGTGTCTCCGTCGGCTCCCTTCCCGCCCGACATACAGGCTGCTGGAACCGCAACGGCGGCGACGAGCACGCCTATGCCTACCTGATACTGACGCTTCTCCATCTGTCCCCCGGTTTTCCCACTTTTAACGCGAGGCCTTGCCTGCGCCACGGTCGATTCCAAACGAACCACGCGTTCACCGCCGACCAACGCAGGCCATCCGGAGGCCCGCTCCCATCACGCTCCTCACGAGTTGTCCTTGCGGGACGGACCATTCATGCCGTTCCTCGTGAAGAAAGAGAGGGCATCGACAGTGGCGACCTCCAGGTCAGCGTTCATGATGCCTCCAACTCGACCGTCCACCCTCAAGCCGACCCTTCGATGGCCACAGCCCACATGAAATGGACTGAGGCCTCCCGGTCGACCATAAACACGAAGGGCGTCCCAGCACCGGTGCCCTGTCGGAGGTCTTTCGATCCTTGGTCGCCCTAGCCCATCCCCACAGAGCCCGGTGCGGCATGAGAGCAATGCGCGAGAAAAATGCCTCTATGCGCTATCCTCTACTGCAAAGGACAACGAGCAAGAGCACGCTCATCGACTCCAGAGACCACCAAGATGCCCGTGAAGACACTGTGCGTCTCGACGGTTGATCAAGGCGCGATGGTCCGAACCAGCCGCACACCATTGTCGTCCATCGCGATTGTGGGCTTGAAGCCTCGTCTGAGTCCGATGTTGACCACCGAGTCATCAGACGACCAGGCACCACCACGCTGGATCTTTCGAAGACCCACCGACGGGCCACGCGGGTCTCTCCACCCGCCATCTGGGGCCGCTTCAGTGTCTTCCGACCACCAGTCCCACACCCACTCCCAGACGTTTCCGCCGAGGTCGTAGACCCCGATGGCATTGGGAGGTAGCGAGCCTACGGGATGAGTTGTGGAGTTGCTGTTTGATGCCGTCCAGGCCCATCCCTCGGCTTGTATTGACGGTACCACCGTGTGGGTGTCTGCCCGTGCAAACGCCTCCCACTCTGCATCGGTGGGCAAGCGGTAGCCGTCGCAGTCCTGCGCTTCCCAGATCACGTTGCGACCGCGAACTGCGTAGCAAGCGGTCAGGCCATCGGCACCGGACATGGCATTGGCGAGTCGAGCGGCGTCGACAAAGGAGATGTTTTCTACCGGGCAATTCTTGCCACATCCTTTATGCCGAGACGGGTTGATGTAAGTGGTCGCATAATACTGAGCCTGCGTCACCTCGTACACTCCCACCCAGAGGTCGTGTGAACGGGTGACCGCGGCTACCGTGCGGGGTACGTCGCCACATTTCTGACCTGCTGTGCACCCCAGCGTTGTGGTTCCCTTTCCGAACCGAACCATCTCGTATCCGGTCTTCGGACCAGTCCAAGACCTTTCTGTCGGCGATGGACCCGCAGCGGAGGGTGGGACTCCGGCTGAATTGGGAAGGCTGTCCGCCAAGTTCTCCGGCGCGGAATCAGGCTGCTGCAGTGCAGCCAGCGCCACTCGAACCGCCGCAATTTCAGGGATGGGCTCCATGACGCCCGTGGCTGGGTTTGCTTCCTGCAGGTCGCCGTAGCTGGACAACCAACCCTCGAACAGCGGCTGCGCCTGCGGTACCGGCGTCTCCACAAGCTCCCAGATGACGTCGAACTTCTCGCGAGCCTCGACGGCTCGGGCCGTGTCAGCCGCCTCTGGTGTGTTGGTCGCGCTCGACGGTTCTGCGTTGACGTCCGAGACGCCTGCCGAGATCGGAGGAGACGGTTCCTCGGGTTCCTGCGACGCCGGTGTCACTGCGGGTACAAATTCGGCGGTTGCAGAGCCTTCCTGGCTCGAATCGGAAGCCGACCCATCCTCGCTGGACACCTCTGACCCAGTGGATTCGAGCGAACCATCGAGTGTATCCGGAGCGACCTGCGGAACAGCAGCAACAGCTGCAACGACCGAGTCCTCTGCGATGACATCGCCCGTGTCAACCGCAGGTTCGGGAGCGTCATCGGCGGTATCGGGAACGGTCTCCGGTACCGGAGCAACAACTGCAACGACCGATTCCTCTGCGATAACATCGCCCGAGTCAACCGCAGGTTCGGGAGCGTCATCGGCGGTATCGGGAGCGGTCTCCGGTACCGGAGCAACAACTGCAACGACCGAGTCCTCTGCGATAACATCGCCCGATTCGACAGCGGCCTTACCGACTGGCACGGCTTCATCACAAGCAGTGAGATCATCTGTGCAGTTGCGCCCAGGGGCCTCGATACCGGACGCTCGACGCTCCGCGGCCTGCTCTACCAGGCAGCGATGGTACCCTGCAGCTGCGCTCTTGTACGCCAACCCCATCGCGTGTACAAGCTGCTTGTAGTCTGGTCGGTGGCTATATGAGGCGTCGACCCATGCGACCATTTCACAGGCCGTGTCGAAGTAATGGTCGCCGGGCAGCTTGCTCGTAATCTTCTGCTCCACCAGGCCGCCGGCGAGCTCCGCTCCCTTCTCCGACGCCCTCCCGAGCAGCCCGTTCTGATCGCCAACCACTGAAACCACGGCGCTTTCCACAAGCGCTCCTGCGACGACGCCCGATATCAGGACCTTTTCCCAGGAGGCCTTCTCACCGGTTGCCATCACTGGGCTCACAAACCCACCCTCGGCAGCAGGCGTGATGCCGACCATTGACGATCCACTCTTGGTGTTCTGTCCAGCTTTTCGCCAAGCCGCGATGTCTGCTTGCAGACCCTTTGCGATGTTGCGTTCAGCCACGGTCTCGTTCGCATGACGCGCGAGAATGCCAGAGACGTCCCCCTTCAACAGGAGCGTTCGACCACCAAACCGATATTTTCCATGCTCGAGAGGCTCGTCATCGATGCAGGACACCAACTGCCAGCGGCCCTCCCTCTCACTGACACTGAGTGCGTTGAGTGCAAGACTGGCGGCGAGGTTCTGCTTTTTGGCGTCAGACGGCGTGAGGACTTGAGCGGTTTGCGGTTGGCCGTCCCACAGCTCCAGCCGATAGTCGCACGATATGTCGGCCCGACTCGCTGCTAACGACATCACCTTCCACTTGGCGTCACCGCTCCACGCACTCTCGAAGGCTTCCTCGACGGATGTGGCCAACGCTTTCTGTTTGGGATGGATGCCCTTGTCGCCGGGAGAAAGAAAGTCGACAGGAACTTCCGAGGCGGCTGCACGCGCAATCTCATCCTTTGGTCGACTCGTGAGAGGCAGGCCTGTGACCACCACAACGACATCAGGCAGTGAGGTGGCGGTGTCTTCTTTCAGTTTGATCTGGTGCCGACCTGCTTGGGCCGTGGAGCCCGCGAGAAGCACATTGAGGAGTACAGCTTGCATGTGGACCTTCGCAATATGCGGTTGAGAGATGTCGTGTTCCAGGGATTTTCCCGGCCAGGTCCGTGGGGAGGGCAGAACAGACAAGCGATTCACCCGTACGTCCCGCCCGCGAACTGGCGGCCCTGCTAACCATCCTTCCCGTCCTATGGATGGGTGCAGAAGTCGGCCCCAGAGGCCCCCTCTGGCGAACTCAGAACTAACGGTGGAACAAGCCTGCAGTCAACTGTTCTGTCGCTGGGTCGAACTCCTTGACCCTCGAGTACGGCCATGCTGGCGATCGACACGGTCCATGGTCTCCACTTGACCAAGGTGTTAGACGGAGCGCTAAGTCATGTGCCCTCCAGTAGGGCCTTCGAGCCCAAATATCAGCTCGCGCATCGACATCGATAGGCACCCCGCCGCCCCTCGCGGAACCGCTTCCGAAGCCCAGCCCCCGGACCCGGCCCTTCGCCTGCCCTCGCGAAGACCGGTCCAGCAACGCCGGTATACAGGGTGTCGTCGTCGGTATCACCAACGTCCAAAGCGCCTTTCGCTCGGTCCACCTCGTCGTCACCGCTTCTGCCGACCTCGGCACAGCGCGCCGGGTATATACTGCGAGTGTTGTACTGCTGCCGGCCGGCGATCTTTCCTGCGCTCGCGGAGAAGGGCGAGAGCCTTTCGAGCCAGCGTCTCTAATCCATGGCCGAGGTCACCAAATCATCCGGGGGAACCATGTCACTACAAAGCAACGAAAACGTCTTCACCGTCATCGCCACGATGCTCGTGGCGAGCGCCGCAGCCTGCCTCGCCGGTGGCGGCGGAGGGGGCGGTAAAGACACCGCTGATGACACCGGCAGCGCGTATGGCGGTAGTGGTGGCGGCAGCGCATACGACAGCGGCGGAAGCGGCGGAAGCGGCGGAAGCGGCGGAAGCAGCGGAAGCGGCGGAAGCGGCGGAAGCGGCGGAAGCGGCGACACCTATAGCTCCCTCTACGGGACTTACTCTCTCTCCGTCTTGGAGTACAACTGCAGCGTCACCTGGAACATGGGCGGCAACGCCACAGGCTCTCTGCAGTGGGATGTCGACCTGACCTTGGCCTCTACAAACGGATGCGAGGCCTCCGACACGTCGGGCTCACTCGAGCTGAGGGATAACGCCGCCTACTTCCAGAACAACTATATCGGCAGGCTTTACGACCAATACAACTACTACGGCACGTACCTCTTTTACTGGGGAACCGCCGATTACATCACCGGCGCCGGCGGCAACACATACGACTACTGGGGATATGGTTATGCCCAGTAACCCTGGGTTGATGCTGGAGCGCCAAAGACAAGTACGAGAGCCTCCCAATGGGTTCACGGACATGCAGACGCGGTCCAAAGCACGTCGCTGTCCAGACCGTCCCCCAATACAGCGCGCCCATAGCGGGTTCCGCACCGCCATCGTCGAGGGCCACCACCGGCCTTTCGCAGCCCAGCTCTGACAATGCAAAGGTGACGGGCAAGCTCTCCGTGCACATACCGCCGTCAAGCGGAGTCGATGGGCCCGAACATCATCATTCGACCATCTACGACCCCAAGTACAGTATTGTCGGCCATCCGGGCCGCCAGAAGATGAAGGATACAAATCCGGCGTCGGTGACACCAGCCTTCTACATCGAACCACGCGGGGGAGTTCCACGGGTTGTCACAGGTGCATCCATCGTGGCTCAGGGCAGCTCATCGGCGACGTGCAGTGCCTCAACCACAACATCCAACGCAAGTGCCCCGGCCGGCTACTCAGCAGTGCAGTCCCCGCCAAGATTGGCCGCGGTCACCAAAGGGTAGACCGTGTTCTGGACCGACGCCATTCTGGTCCAAAACATGGCTCTGTCTCCAGGAAACGCGAAGCCGACCATCAGATGGTCCATCGCCAAGTCATAGTCACGAGCGTTGTACCTCCTATCCCTCGAGCGACTGGTATGGCGTCGATCTCGGTCTGCGGCGGGCCATCTTCCTTGGGGAGGTGAGACGCCGCTGTCGCAGTGGATACAGACGCCAAGGTCTCGCACCCCAATACGGATTCAGGGTGCGCTCAGGCGCACGTACCGCACGCCCACTTCGTCGAGTCGGGTGTACGGATTGAACGCTCGCTTCAGGCCAATGTTCACTTCACCAGTTGGAGACATGAATGACCCACCGCGGAGTGTGCGCTGGATCCCGATAGATGGACCAAGCGGGTCGGTCCAGCCGGTGGCAGGAATCGTTTCTGCTTCCACGGACCACCAGTCCCAAACCCATTCCCATACGTTGCCGCCAAGATCATAAATCCCGAGGGCGTTCGGGCTGAGCTGTCCGACTGGATGTGGCACACCACCACTGTTGTCATAGCTCCATGCCCAGGAGTCAGAGCCCTCGGTCGGTATGACTGCGTGTGTATCTGCACGCGCGAAGGCTTCCCACTCAGCATCTGTCGGGAGCCGGTAGCCAAGGCAGGCCGGATCGCTCCAGACGACGTTTCGTCCGCGGAACTCGTAGCACTGGGGCAGGTTATCGGCCGTGGACATCGCGTTGGCGATTCGAGCAACATCGGCAAACGAGAGGCTGTCCATCGCGCAGTCGGCGGTGCAATCTCGGTGCCGGGAAGGGGTCGCCGTGCTCATCGCTTTGTGCTGAGCTTTCGTCAGCTCATACACCCCGACCCAGAGATCAGTCGTGCGTATGACTTCTGCGACCGGTCGCGGAACGGCGCCACATGATTGGCCCTCCGTACATCCAAGCACTGACGTCCCCTTGGGCAACAGGACCATTTCGTAGCCGGTACGAGGCCCCGTCCAACGGACATCGGTAGTCCTGGACCGCTTGGTGGGCGACGAGGACTCGCCACCCGAGTTTGCTGTCTTCAAGGCGATCTCAACAGCTGCGATCTCTGGAATGGGAGCGACGGCGCCGAGCTCTTTGTCAAACTCAGTGGCATCGCGATAGGCCTCAAGCCAGGCTTCGAATAGCGGCGTGGCCTGGACCAGCGGGGACTCCACCAACGGACGAAAAATCTCGAACTCTTTTCGAGCCCTTGCCACCAGCGAAGGATCAGACGCGATGGCGGGGTTGCTTCTCTCAGGCATGCCAGCCTCGGGCCGCTGCGCACTCGACTTCGCTCCACTGCCCTCAGGGTTTGATAAGACGTCGTCCAGGCATCCCATTAGGCAAGCAGCCAAGGTTTCGTTGCAGGAGGCAACGGCTTCGGCACACATCTTCTGTGCCGTTCGTCCAGCCACATTGACTGCTCTCTGCATCTGGGAGCCGACGCCTGTTGACTTAGAGGCTCCGTTCCGTGCATCGTCTCCAAGTGCTTTGCATCCCGCCTCCGCAAATTCCGTGCATGAATCCGCCGCCGTCTGGCACTGGTCCAGACACGTCTGCGCTCGAGCAGTGGACGAAAAGCATGCTACGGCAGCGGATAGGAAGAGTACGAGAGTCGGTCGAGGAGCTGCGCTTTGAAGCGCGTCCCTTGTGAGGCGGTTGTCTTGGAGAGAGCTCATGGGGTCACCGTGTAGATTTTATCGACGATTACTTCAGACCCCCGTGGGCCCCATGGGACTGTGCGGTGAATCCCGGCCGGCTAGCCTTGTACGGGTGTGATGGTGCCCCGACAGCCCGCCAGGAAGAGCGCGGTGTACGAGGCAAAAGTAAGCGTTCGTTGGTTTGTTTGCCTTTCCTCGGAGGCGGGTAGCGAAAACTACCGCTCGCTTCATGGTGCATCGGCCATTGGTGGCGCCGCTGCGCGACAACCTGTGGTATCGCGCTTACGGTTGACCAGTGGTGCAATTCCAGCTGCTCCAGTCTTGCGACTGCGGGAGACGCGTGAAGAGGCGGACCGTGGAACAGCGCGGTGTGTGAGCAAAATCATGCGCACGACTTTCCGCGAAAACGCACAGAAGTGAGGCCTGGGCGGGGGCGCCCATTCGTCGCGATCGTGTACATCGCTCAAATGCTCATGGGACAGACGAGCCGATCCAGGCCGACCGTCTTTCGTGTTGGCAACGGGCTTGTTGCCCCCCCCAGGACACCAGCAGTTTAGAAGTAGATGTTGAGATATACCGCGGAGGAAAAGGCGGTCGCAGACACCTCGAGGACGTCATCGCCATCGTCGTACATGCTGCGCGAGTACGCGATGCCGGTTTCGCCACTGACCGAAAGCCCATCAGAGAAAGCGTACTCGCCGCCGAATGCTGGTAGGAGTCCCACAGTCTGCGTGTTGGACGCACGGTCATCGAGGCCGTCGTTGCCTGTGTCAAGTGCCGCCACCGTGGTGAACGCCTGAGCCATGATGTACGGAGTTGCCTTCTTCACGCGAAGTGGCTTCATGTAGAAGCGCGCGCCCATGCCGCCGTTCAAGACGCTTGCGGACACGGACTCACCACCGACAGATTGCGCGACGGAGTCACGACCAAGCGACGCGAACAGGACCCACTTGGAGAAGGTTACTCCGATGCGGTTGTTGAGGGACGGACGGTTGTTGAACGACCCCCCAATGCTTTGCTCTGGGTCAATGAGGTAGCCGATGCTGGAAGCCGAAGTCCCTGCGCCGATGGACATTGTGAAGGAAGGAGCATCCGCCAGGGGGCTCTCGGCGAAGGCTGCTGTAGGGAAGGTCACAAGCCCGGCGGCTGCACCGAGGACTGCTGTTCGAATGATGCTGTTCATCGTAGACTCCATGATGAAAACTGGGGCCATTCTGGCCCGCGCCATTCTATAGGAAAGCCGCCGGTGAGACAACCCGGTCGGTGCAGAAGCATGCGGAACTGCGAGGAGCTTCCACATCGGCCGACCGACTGTGGCTCCGGCAACGTCAGGATTACATGCCCGCCTCCCTCCTTGCGTTGCTGGCCAAGGCATGGAGCTCCGGAGGCTTCGTGGGCGATACGAGAGGAGCGGCCGCGCCAGCCTGTGAACAATCAAGGGATAAGCAAAGCCGGAGCGGTTCCAACGAGAGTCGGAATGCAACGGGCTGCTGTCCTGCAACTCAATTTACGACACACGTGCGAGTGGTGGTTGTCGCATCATCGGGACAGACCATCACCGGCAGCGGTTGTACGACTGGCCTCGTGGTCGTGACTGGGGTGCATTGTTGGCGAGGCGAGCGTCCGAATGGTCATAGTGGCTTCGGTACACCAACCTGTGCCGATGGGCCCCCATGCGAAACGGGCCTACAGCTGATGGCCAACAGCAAAACAGCTGCTGCCCTTCTGGTCAGGTCTGGAGCAACCGTGAGAGCTTGAATTTGGAGGAACCCGCAAGATCGGGTGAACAGGGAAGCGAGCATGCAGAGAAAGACCGAGGAGCAGCATGCTCCTGAAGAGGTCTGACCCGCAACCGGGGACGCCCAACAGCAGACGACGCGTACGTACCTCACCGACGGGAAAGAACCCATACGATCCGGGAAAGAGCGTTCGAACCGGGACTGATGGACTTGTGCGTACGGCGCGGTACCTCGCCAACAATCGGATGGCCGCGCACTCCGCGTGGCCAACCTGGTGAGTCACCTACCGTCGTCGCTGCAAACAGTCAGATGCGAGTGCAGTTTTGGTAGCTGGTGTTGTCGCCACAGTCGATCTCGTTGCATCCTGCACTTTCAAAAAAATTCCCGTTGGTACAGTCTGCAGCCTCGTACTCGACGATACAGCTGACGCCAGCTGGATCGTCGCGCACGCATGCGCCAGCATCGCCGCTAGGCCCACCATCGCTACTATATTCGTACTTCTCGTCAGAGTCGTTATCGTCCGTACCGCATGCGACGAGGCACGTCAGCGAGAGTGGCATCAAAATGAACAGGTTGCGCATAGTGTTGATCTTCATGGTGTTTGTCTCCCCCCATTGACTGGGTATGGTTGTGTACTGGCCGCAACGCAGCGGGCCGGGTTGCAGCCCGGTGGACAGGACTACGGCGGGATCATGAGTACGGTCTCGGAGCCACAAGAGAAGATACAGATTCACTTCGGACCCGAAGGTTCGGTGAAGAGGAGTATGCTCCGCGAGTGAGTCCCAGTTTGCCCCTCAGGCGTTGGCACCAAAATGCCGTACGCCAAGTATGAAAACGTTCGCCGCACATCATTGGCCGCAACCAGATTCACTCATGGGAGTCCACCCGAGTCAACAACTCAGGTGGACGACCACCTCCCACCGGCGAATTTCAGGAAAAACCCGAACTCCTGGAGCCGGACCGATGCCAGAACCCATCCTCGTTGCGTTCGTCCAGGCTGAGCAGCAAAAGCATCCCGACCGGGGTACTCGATAGAACCTTGCATCCAGTACGTTGCGGATTTGCC
The DNA here is from genome assembly GCA_913044235.1 of uncultured Pseudomonadota bacterium. Lineage (GTDB taxonomy): Bacteria > Myxococcota_A > UBA796 > UBA796 > UBA2385 > CAJWOS01. The sequence goes on along the minus strand of CAJWOS010000010.1, from coordinate 16,572 downwards.
ACGGCAACGCCGGATTTCGACGTACCGTGTCAAGGAAGACGCGTGAGTATTGAACGAATCATGCGTGGCGCGAACAGCACCAGACCTGCACTGCTTATCTTAAGTCGTCTTTTCTCGGATGATGCAGGCTACCACTGGCTCGAAAACCCAGGTCCTGGGCCGTATGAGTGCACGGAAGCCACCCCTCTCTCGTGGCCTTCAAGCCAAAGGCAAGCCCTCGCCTGAAACCAGACAGAGCCCTCCTCACCCCTCACAACCCCGCACCCCCCTTCGTTCCAGCAGTCCATCGACCCACCGTCCGACACGACCCACTGTCCGGCACGGTCTGCATCGTGCTTCACATCCAGTCGGCTCCCGCACCGAGGCTCAAGGAGCCCCGGTATCGTCGGCCCCAAAATCAAGATCGATCAGCTGCACCCGGACGTCGTCAAGGTGTTCCTCTTCCCGCTCATCGTGTAGCCGCGCAGCGATCTCGGCTTCCTGACCATGCAGCATGGTCGCTTCTTCCAACCAGAAGAGACGAATCCCCACGTTGACCATCGGGTGCCCAGGCTCAAGACACTCCAGGCGGGGAACGAACACTGACTGCCCGACCACTTCACCACCGATGGTTGCCTGAAGATCGAGCTTCCAGTCCCCCGAAGGGTCGATCCCCCAAACACGAATGGCGAAGTCGCTGTGCCAACCTCCCTGGGGGCCGTAGATCATGTCGCATCGAGGCACCTTGTCAGGCTCGATCTCATGGAAGATGTTCAGTCCGAGTCCGAGATCCAAGCCAGCTTCGGTCGCATCCCCGCAGGTCTCACCGCGCACCAGAATGGCCGGAGGCACAAACTTTTGCGTAGGCGTACCACACCCACCTGCCCCCGCGCCCAGTAGGGCGAATGGGACATGAAACCAGGGGACCGAAACACTGCACACGGAACCCGACAATGTCGGTGGACCGATCCACCGCCGCGGGCGGAGCATCACGCGTACGAAATGCCCAAGACCGCGGATCACCCTTGGTATCATGTCTGCTCCACCACTCGACGAGGATGACAGGCGGACACGCAACGAGCTCTACCAGCCCGTGTCGTTGCTATTGGAAGTACCATCGACACCGTCTGTGAACGTGATGGTGTGTCTGGGGGAGTCCCCGCCGCCCAGCGATTCTGTGTGGCTGGCAAGGATCTGATCTCCCGCCGTCACGAACAGGGAGAAGCTTCCAGCATCTCCGCTGTAGTGGTTCACATAGTACTGGTATTCGCCGTTGAGCGGGTTCGAGAAGAAGATATTCTCGGTCGAACCCGACCCACCCGAGGTGTTGTCCTGGTCCCATTCTCCGGAGTCAGCCGAGCTGCTTCCCTCGAAACCGATCAAAGCACCCGATGGTGTCACCACATGCAGGTCGAAGTCGGTAGACGACGACCAGCTGAGGCTGAACCGAAGCGCACCGCCACCGACGCAGACCCCCTGCAGACAAGCCTCTTCAGCCCCACAGTCTTCATCGGTCAGGCACTGCGCCTCACACTCGCTGATCAGGTCCTGACAGGACGGCTCGTCACACTGGCCACACGCCGATGCGAGGTATTCAATATCGGCTGCGGTAAAGGTGCCGAATTCCGTCTCCGCAAACTCGTAGCAGCGCACGTCATGGCAAATCTGCGACAAGCCGTCGCACAGCTCCGGCGGCAGCGTAAAGTCGACCGCGGCCGAGTTACCCTCAACGGTGACATCATCGTCCTCAACCGGGATGCACCAGCCCGAGCTTGGCGACCCGAAGGCGATGCACATCGACACAATACCGCCACCGACATCAGGATTGGTGACGGTCGGACGAATCAACTGTCCGGGGTACACCGGACTCACGCCCCGCCCTGGGTTGGGGTCCTGGGTTTCTGGAACATTGCCCCCACGCGGGGCATGACCCTCTGGATACTGGTCCCGAAGCCATGCATTCAGCGCAACCTCAGCCTCAGAAACTTCAACGTCATCCTTGCCTCCTCCCGCACTGAAACATCCAAACGAGAAAGTGGCACAGGCCATCGCCATCAGCGGTCTGATATTCATGGAGGTCCTCCTAATAAATCTATCGCAAGTGGCCCATAGCACCCGGAAAAGCCTCGAAAAGCTCCTGTACATCACGTTGATGAATCAACGTGCGATATGCACCATCACCTGCGAATATGTGTGGTCGCACTCGGACGGAATCCTTCCCCCTCCCCGTGCAGCGCTACCCTACCAACACCGACCGTCAGGGTCAACCCGGCCTCGGTCCCCTCGGCGGAGGACGACTCGGACAGTACCGTACGGTATATTTTCGTACACTTTCGCCCACTCCTGGCGGTCTATCTGGTCGTCTGGGACCTCACCCTCCGGGTGCAACCAGGCCGAGTTCAGTCACACCCTCTCAAGCCCTGGATTTGGTCCTCGCCAGACCCGTAGGGCCCTCAGACACGCTCCCAGCAGGCCCACATCAATTTGCCGGGGTCAGTCCATGGAGTCGTTATCCGTGAAACGCTTCGCCGGACCGACCGAGCGGTTCACGGGAGCCGAGACTCACTCACTCACTCCGCTTGACGAGCCGAACCCCTCGCCAAGGGACAAAGTCACCGGCAACGCCTGCTTCGCGCGCTGTGGTCTCTGCCTCACCGGCCACCTGGAACACACTGCCGCCGCGCACCACTCGCGTGTCGCTGTCGGCGCCGACCGGGTCGGCCACCTCTCCGGCCACGTAGGCCGCGTAGCCATCGTGCACCCATTCCGAAACGTTGCCCGACAGGTCATACATGCCGGCGGCAGTGGGCTGGAGAGCGCCCACTGGGCAAGGCTGGCCGACCGCTTCCACGGTCCATGCCACCGTGGCAAGGTCGTCGCTTCCAGCCCAGCGAGTGCCGTCCGCGCTGGCAGCCGCCTCCCATTCCGCCTCTGTGGGCAGGCGCCACCCTGCGCACGCGTAGGGGTCGGCCGGAGCCGTGCAAGTGGTGTCGGCGCCTGAGCCAGTACAGTCGTAGCAACCATCCAGTCCATCCGCTGCCGACATCGCCTCCGCAAACGCAGCCGCTTCGTGCCACGTGACCTGCTCGACAGGGCAGTCGAGACAAGCACTCTGCTGGCTCGGATTGGCGAATCCGGCCTCCATCCACTGGCCCTGCGTAACCTCGGTGATGGTCATCCACACATCGGTGCTCAGTGAGACCTGATGCGCAGGAGCGGCTTCCGGGTCGTCGTCATTGCCCATCGTGAAGACCCCGACACCCAGCTGTGCAGTGACCAGGGGCAGACTTGCAGACCCGTCGAGGCCCGCTCCTGGGCAGGCGCCCAGGTCGATGGTGCGGTCAGGCGTGCCCGAGCCACCAGTGCCAGCGCTGCCGCTGTCTGCTCCTGTATCCTTCGAGTCAAAGCAGCCAGCCACAAGGAGCCCGACCAAAGCTAGTGCCGACAAGTTATGTTGCATGAGTCGCCTCCGAAGCGGAAGTAACGCAAGCAATCGGTGATAGCGACATCTCAGCAGTGGTTTCGGGACCAGGAAATTCCTGAAATCAATTCGTCGGTTGATCGAGTTACGTTCTACATGGGCAGGTTGCATGCCCGTAACGGTTCGCTTGGGGGATTCGCGTGGATACACGAAATAACGACAGCCCGGTGCCGCAGCGCTCGCAGGTTTGGGGGCACCTCCTCGGCATCGGGTGCTTCCTCACCACCGCATGCGCGCCGCCGTCCCTTCGAAACGCGCACTCTCTCGACAAGGGCAAGGTCTCGTTGGCCGTCTCGGGTGCGGTCGATCAGACAGAGCTCCAAGCGGAGATCTACACACTCGAAGACAACCAGACGGTGTCCTCCTCCGGCCCTGTCGCCGAAAACCTCTCCGGAGACATCACCCTAAGTGTGGGCCTCGGAAAAGGTTTTGAGATTGGGGCGACGACGCTCGGCGTTCACGCCAAGTACAGCGCGCTCGACGAACGACGGCATGCAAACGCCCCCCTGTCCATCGCGCTCGCACTGGAAGGGGGCTTTCGCTACGCCGGGGCCGGGCTCCTCCTCAGCCGTCATATCGACCTTGGTGGACTCGGGGTTCGGCCCGTCGCCAACGTCTGGTACCAAACCCAGAGCATCCAAGAGGCATGGGCACTGCCAGAGTCTTCAGTGGTCGAAGAGCTGGAAGTCGTCAATCCCGGCGCTGCAGACGTATCCACCGACGAGACAGTCTCCGGTGTGCTCACCGGTATGGCCGACCTCTCCGAGGTCGCGATCCCAATCGGAATCGAGGTTCCCATCGCCGTGTCCGACAAGTGGGACATCGTGCCGTTCAGCGCCTATGCACTGTCCCTCCCTGTCAATATCTCCTATCGTGGCCTGTCCTGCGCAAACTGCCTCGCCGGCCTGGGCGACATCACGCTCGAGCGGAGGTCGTACGTGTGGGCCGGGATCAAGCTGCAACCAACACTGCGACGGCCGGGAGCACCTCCTGCCACGACCTCGACGGTCCCATCGGAGAAACAGCCATGATCCGTACCCTGTGTTCGACTGCAGCCACCGCGGCCCTTGGAGCCACTCTGCTCGCCGGGTCCACAGCCCATGCCGCCGGTACCCTCGTGCAGGGCGACGGCAGCTTTGTGGGCGGAATCACCAACGAAGCCGACATCGCCAACGTGCGGGCCGTCCTTTTTCAGCAGGGCTCTGAGGTCACTGCCATTGTGCAATCGGCGACTCGCGCAGACCAATCGATCAGCAGCGCATGGATCCTGCCAATCGGTGGGACCATCCTCAAGCCCCCCGCAGCGGCCGACCCTGCAATCATCGCAGAGCTGCTGCGCACCACCGACCCGATCTTTGAGCCGACAATCGGCGGCGTCGGTTGTGGGGCTGGATGCACCGCACTGAACGACTCGGGACTCGACGAATATGCAAATCTCGGCGTCTTCGACACCTCGAAGGCGGGCGCCACCTGGACATATTTCGGTCCTGACGCCATCGAGCCCGGACTCGAGAGTCTTGAGGGGAGTGGGTACGACATCTCCTCAGATCTTGCGAGCGGCTTGCGCGATCACGCAGCGAATGGTGGAAGCTTCGTCGTCGCGTTCTTCGACGAAGCGCGGGCCGACGCTGCCTCTCCAGCGATTGTGGTTCGCTACGAGTCGTCTGAGATGATGCTACCTCAGGCGTTGACCGCTCTCTCTGCTGAGACCATTGTACAGACCTCGATCTTGACCATCACTGAGGAAGGCGCCGTTGGCCCCGTCGGCGTTCCCCACGCCACACCAACCCTCGGTGTGCCTCTCTACGATTCCCTACGCACGCCGGAATTCTATCAGGCCCGGGCCCTCCTGGCGCTCGAAGCCGCAGGCGACGGAGCGTGGCTGCTCGAATATTCCAACCTGCTCGGTACCCTCGATGAACGAAGCGAAAAGATCGTGGACCCATCCATCTTCTGGGATGGTCCAGAGCTGCCTTGGGGTGGCCTGAGAGCCCTGGTCGACCGCGACCTCCTTGGTTCATTCCAAGCAGACAAGGTCTGGATCACCCGCTGGCGAACCATTCAGGAGCCCACGTTTCTGGCCGACCAGGTCTTCGCACCCGACGCTTCAGTGCCCGCATACGAGGTGTATGTGGAGGCCAGTCAGTACAGCGCTGCCGCATCGTGGGTCTGGCCCATGCCCCTTCTCCTCGGAGCCTGGGCATTTCGCCGGCGTCGACGCCATGACTGAGCGCAGAGGCAGGGCAAGAAGCCGCGTCTACAGCCATCAACGGTGCATCCACCCCGTTTTGCAGCAGCGTCTCGGCCACCAGTGCCGCAGTCTCGGTCATCCGGTGCCTCTTTCCGTTCTTTCGGCCATCCGGACGGCTGACAAGTCCATCACCAGGACGATGCGGGAACTGCCGACCGTGGCTCCAGTGTGTGGTGCCCAGCGAGCAGCGAGCGACGTGATGCGTAATAGAAACAACTGGACGGCCTGATGTCAGGGAGTTGGAGAGGAGCCAGAGAGCGTTGGATGGTCGATTGCCAACGTCTTCCGATGGCTTTCGGTTAAGACAGCGACGCTATGCGTAGGGAAGACACTCGATGGTTGGCATTAGACAAAACAACCTTGGAATCGGATTGCTCGTGGCGATCGCGGTGGTGACGCCAGCGGCCTGCTTGTCGGGTGGTGGTAGTAGTGACAAGGACTCCGGACTAGAAGACGACCGCGACTCCGGCTCTGGGGACTTGGGTGGCAGCGGCGGCGGGAGCGGAGTCGACAGCGGAAGCGGAAGCGGAAGCGGAAGCGGAAGCGGAAGCGGAAGCGGAAGCGGAAGCGGAGCCGACACCGGGAGCTGTTCGGATGGCAACCTCGGCTCTGCGGTGGGAATAGCTGTGGCCACCGGCAGCACCACTGGTCGGTCAAACGACCACGCTTCATCGCGCTGCGACATTGGCTCCCGCTCGGGAGACGTGGTCTACACTTGGACCGCGCCATCTTCAGACATCTACAGCTTCGATCTCTATGGCAGTGCCTTCGACACCGGGCTCTACATCTTGGATGCATCGTGTGCTGCTGAACTTCAGTGCAACGATGACTACAATGGCTACCAGTCGGCTCTGTCTCTGAACGTTGCCGCGGGAAGTACCTATCAGATTGTGGTCGATGGGTTCGACTCCGATGAAGGGAACTATGTCCTGAGCATTTATCGCGGAGGTCTTCCCAGCCGCGACTCGGGCGCTGCGAGCCGCGACACGGGGGACAGGTTTCAAGGCCCCGCAGGCGACGTAAGCACTATTGCTGCCTCGATCGTCTTTGCCGTCTGTTTCTTGCTTACGACCCTCCGCACAGGTCGGCGTCGGGAAGAAGAGGAAAGACGCACCTCCGAGCTGTGATCGGGTATGCAAGCCCGTGTCGCCCAGATCTGCTTCGCATGGCACGTCACAAGTGCTGAATCATCCGCTCCAACGACCGCCTGACCCTTTCCCACATGGTCGAGACCAGATTTGTCTGCAGCGGCGACGACAGGCGACCGACCCGATGGATGCTGTCCAGCCGCTCGCCATTGTCCGTTAGTATCCGGTGTCGCCGAGGCATCCTTCAAATCTCGCAACTTCCGTGTCACAGGCGCGCAAGCTAGAGCACTCCACTGCGACCTCAGTCACACAGTCCACGAGAGCATCAAACTCACTCTCGCAGTCCCGCGCCTCTGCTGCTGCCTGGCGCGACTCGCACTCTTCGATGCAAGAACGAAGGTAGTCGCCTTCGTCGGACACATCGAGACCCTCACATTCCTTCGCGATCTCGACTCCGTTCTCACAAGCCGATTCGCAGCTGACTCCTTTTCCGCCACCGCTCACGCAAGACGCTGAGAGCGGAAAAAGAAGGAGTACAAGTCCCAGCTTTCGAATCATCATGGTTGCCCCTAACTCTATCGGAATCCCCGAAGATGCTAACTCCGCATCGACTCGCCTGTCCAGAGATAGAGCCTACCGAGTGGTCATGCGAAGTCCCGTATGCATCCTCTTCGGTCCGTTCCACTCCACCGCGCAATCATTCGCGCAAAATGACTCGTCAGCATGAAAGCCTGAAGGCTTTGGCGGGAATCATGGCTCCATCACGAGGTCGAACATTTCCGGACGGCGGTCCTTGGGACGCGGGCCGGGAGATGGGTGGATGCACGGATCGAACGCTCTGATGGCATCCGTAGCCAGGTTACCGACCGCACACGGTCCCAAGTCAAGCTGCGCCGACCACCCCCACGAGGCGACAATCGGCCGAGGTGACCTCGTTGGTACTCAGTCGACTGACAGCGCCGCGCTGCAAAAAGCCAAGCAAGTCCTCGTACGGTTTTCGACCAGTGTGAGACCAGCTTGTCTGCTCCGTCTTCCTGCTTGGGTGAGCGAGTGCACATCACCATCCGTAGCAAACCCCGCGCTACCAGCTGATGTTGCCAGTGTAGGCGTAGGAGCCACCCCCATAGCCAGCGATGTAGCCGAAGGTTTCCCAGCTGAGGGTGGAGCTGCCGTAGGTTGCGACGCCGATGTAGTTGCCAGAGAAGTACGCGCTACCGTAAGACGCGGTCAGGCTACCGGAGGTATCGGAGGCACCACCACAGTCGGTCTCGTTCACAGTGAGCGCAGCCGACCAACGGTAGTCGGTACCACTGCCACTGTAGGTGCCAGCAACGTCCCAAATGATGCTGCAGATACTCGAGATGGTGAGACCGTAGAAACCCGTGCCGTCGCCGATCGACCCCGCGCTACCACCGCTGCCGCTGCCGCTGCCGCTGCCGCTGCCGCTGCCGCTGCCGCTGCCGCCACCACCGCCAGAGTCGTACCAGCCTTGCCAGTATCCGCTGTCAATGTCGTAGTCACTGCCGCTGTCCTTGCCGTCTCCACCACCTCCCGAAAGGCACGCTACCGCACCAACAACGACGGCACTTGAAACCACCCCGTTCCACCGGTCTACAAAGGTCCACATCCAGATTTCTCCTTACAAGGCCCGTATACCAATGCCTTTCGCTGCCACCCACCGAAAGTACCACCATTCGCTCGAACCCGTAACAAGATCGGACCGCTCGATCGCGCTTCAGGATGGTGTCCCGTGACACGGCCAGGGTCGCTACGACCACGCATCGACGGAGGCCTGCCCGGAGCATCCAAGATGCCTCGCTTCCATACTGCGTTCCTACGTACCAGCGCGACGGATCCTGCGGCCGCTTCTGCACACTCGCCGGACGCGACCGCTCGTGAGCATCCGGAGTCGTTCGTGCTGGACTCACTCCGCTGCCTACCGGCCATCAGGCCCAGGGAACACAGCGCCATCGCGACTTGCGTAGGTGTGATGGGTGCAGAGACGCCGAGGAGCACACTGCGCTGAGCGAACATCGCCTGGGGAGTACCGAGTCTGAGCAGCGCTCGGCATCAGAGAGTGTGCTTGTCGATTCCCCCACCGCGCGCCCCGACCTCGTGGTCATCGGCCCGCGTTTGCCGCATCGGCTCGCGCGGCAACATCGTGCATCGCTTCCGCCCTCGCACGCCCAGCATGCGGACCCGCTCAGTCCAAACAGGCACCAAAGGAGAAAACTGCAGCGCGTTCTGCTCCTTCGGCCCATCGGTCGAACATCACCAAACGGGTTACCGCCCATCGGTCTTCGTACGAGGAAAAGAGTTGCCCACTGAATGCCAACCCAGCACCGTTTTCATCGTCATGCTTGGGGTGATGTGCGGTATCGGCGCTTGTCTCTCCGGCAGCGGCTCGAGCAAGGACTCCGGCGTAGACAACGCAAGCGAACGTGTCGACACTGGAGCGCCCGAAGCAGACGCTGACACGGCCACGGACGCTGACACGGACGCTGACACGGACACGGACACGGACACGGACACGGACACGGACACGGACACGGACACGGATGCAGACACCGACGCCGACGCCGACGCCGACGCCGACACCGACGCCGACACGGATACAGACACTGACGCCGACATCTCTATTGCCGGATATTGGATCGACAGCTGGGGTGGTGACCACGTGATCTCTAACGAGTCATGGGAGTCCTACGAAGGTTCCTCCGTCGTTCATATCAGCCAGTTCAGCAACGACACGGGCTTCGCCATCGGTCAGAACGATTCCGTGAGCTCCTACAACCCGGACAAGTGGTCGCGCTTCGACTGGACCGTCGATGGGGCTGGGACCCTGTGGTTCTGCACCACGGCCTACGATGCCGAAACTGAGGCTGAGGCCCTTGCCACCTCCGCAGCAGATGCGACCGACCCGGCAACGGACGGCTGTTGGAGCTTTCCCTGGAGCTCTCTCACTCCCGCATAGTCGGCACACGACGGCTCCCCTTTCACCGCCGATCCTGCTCCTGAGATGTGCCTTATCCGACACGAAGGAGCGGCAGCACCGGACTCGGGACTCCCTGGATGGCAACATCAGACAACGAAGACAGCGGAACCCAAGGCAGCAACTGTGACCTCTTGCTCCGCGGGCGGTAGCCCCGTCCGCCGACGCAACTTCGCTGCCCGCTCCTCAAAACACTCTCGAGTCATCATGCTCCGACGGCCAGTGACTGGGAAGCTCGTCGCGCCCAGCTCTCCGGCGAGTGCGCATGATGGGCTTCCCAGCAAGTCCGCTCCGGCGACGCGTGGGCCCCCCTGCGCGGGCGGGATGCGATGATGGCGTCCGCACCTCACCGAGAGCTCTACACCCACACACCCTCATTTGACCGGCAGGACTCCGATTCGATATGGTGAAGGGGGTGTGCGCGCTCTCTGGTCCAGAGCCGCGTTGTTGCACCCGAGGCATCTGTGGGGGACCTGGGGCTCGGTGAACGCGTTGATCGCAGCAAGGTGCGGCTTCGCTTTCGGGCCGCCCACGGGGACGACTCCGAGTCGGGGTGCATCAGGGGGCTTTGGCATGAACATGATCTCTACACTTCTGAATGTCGTCACCGCGATGCGACGTTGGATTTTCGTGGGTTCACACCGCGCGCGCAGCGAGGACCCGTGTTCCAGCAAACGCAGCTCCAACACGGACTGCGGCGCTGTACATGGGCGCACTGCATCCAACGCAGTCCGGTCGATTGTGGGCTGGATCCGTTCGTCACGGTGGAGCCGCTGCGCTCCGACGGTTGGAGCCGGACCGATCCGAGCCACCGTGCTCGTGGGCACGCTCGCAGGATCGGTTCCTGCCCAGGCCGCGGACATCAGAGTTCAACTCAAAGACGACTCTGGCACCGCCCTGCCTCCGGTGGTTGTGGTCGTGACTGGACTGCAGCACAACAACCGAGCCAAAGACGAGCAGGAACGGCTGAAGTCCTCGACAGGCACAATCAACTTTCGCTCTCCCGGCGACCGAGGGCTCGATCCTCGGGCAAAACAGTCTTTCAGAGCAGCGCAGGAGGCCTTTTCAGAAGCGTTTCGCGGCGACGCATCATGGAAGGTACGTTCGCTCGCTGCAGCCCGAATGGATGTCTCGTGCGACTACCGACTTGAGCTTTGGAATGGTCTTCCAGAAACCAAGATTGTGCTGACCCCTTCGAGTGCGGCCGATCAGAACTTTGTTGCGAAGGCCGCGCTGAAGGCACTCGGAGTGGCCGAACAGAGTGGACGGTGGCAGCTGGTTTCCTGTCACGACGACCAACCGCTCGGCCACGGGCGATACGGCGGTGGCAAGCGGCTCATCCGCATCGATGGTGATATGTCTGGGCTTCTGGCGGCCCACGCCGCTGATACTCGCACGGAACGCGCCGCGAGCCACACACTGGGTGCCGACATCGCTGCATGGAGACATGCTGGACCGTCGATGCCGCCGGGCTCGAAACTGGTGGGGATTGCGCCCACCGCAGAGGGCGACTTTGCAAGCCCCGTGTTGGCGAATGGTGAGCGGGCGAAGTGGGAGAAGGTCCTGGTTTCCAGTTTGGTTGTGGGGGGACTGGTCCAAGGTGCCACAGAGAGCTTGCTCGGCGATCAGACCGGCGTGGTCGGTAGAATCTCCGACCGAGGGGCCGAGTCTCTGGCAAATGCCGCGGCCCGAAAGGTGACGGCCTCCATCCCCGCAAACCACTATCTGCCTTCGGTCTGCGACTTGGTGGCTTGGATGGATGCGGCCTACGCGCTCCGGCCGGACTACAAGCGACTGATGGCGTTGACAGCACTGGCATACGACGATGCAGGACCGTATTACCACCGCTGCCTGATGGAGAAGGCCGACGAGCGGCGACGAGCAGGGATTCGGCCGCCAGCCACATCATGTGCATTACACCCCGAGGCCTGTACACAGACGGAAGCACAGGCCGGTGTGGCCGAGCCCATTGCATCGGCGAGCACCAACCTCGCCGCGCCCATGACCGGCGACAGTGAGCCAGCCCTCCCAATGGGCACATCGCCGGAGTCAGTCGACCACTCCGATGGAAGAGCCACCCGAACACACTCGCTCCTTGTAGCACCGTGGGCATCCGTGCTCACCGTCTTTAATCTTCGGTATGAACATAAAATTTCGTCACAGCAGTCGTTTTACGTGACCGGAGTCGCCTCAAACCGCTATGCTCCGCTTTCAGCCAAGCTCTACGATCCCTCCTACGAGATCCACGACATCGAAAAACTGGCCGGTAGTCGCGGTATCTCCGGCGGCTACAACTTCTGTTTCAACACGTTTGACAAGGGATGGTACGGCGGCCCAACCCTCGGTATCTTCAACGAGACGCTCGAAAGCCGGCACTTTGGCGTGCGATACCGGGTGGACAATAGCTACTATCTCTTGGGTGGTGCGCTGGGCTGGAAGCGTATCGGCAAGTCGGGCTTCACCATGAACCTTCAGTTTGAGGTCGCCTACCGAACCTATTTCGCGCAGGCACCCTGTGATTTTTGTTTTTCTGGGACCTCCTGGGTGAGTAACGGTCTGGTCTTGAAGCCCGGCTTCCAGCTGGGATATTCGTTCTGAGTGCGGAGACCGGTGGGGGCATGGCATAGGGTCTCCCACGCCAAGCATGGCGGCCGCCCCGCGCACAGTCTACGCGCACGCAAGGCCCCCACCAGTCGTCGTGCTTGCTTTGTGAGAGCCGACGTCAGGCGTTGCACCCCACGTGAGCGCATCGTTGCGCTCCGGAGCGCGGATCCTCACGCAACAAGTGCAGGTGTTCCACCCCAAGATACCTGGTCGCTACAGGCATCGCCCTGCTCACCATCCATGGTCGCCAGACGTTCTGTTGCTCGCAATGCCTCACGAAGGGACATCGGGCGGCCCCTCAACCGACAGGCAGCGCTGCACCGCATGGTGAAGCGAAACGGTGCCTATCGTTTGTAGCGTTCGGGGGCGCTCGTATGGTACCATCCCACCTACGGTCGGAAGGAGTCCTTGGCGTTCAAGAGAGCATCAATCCTTCCATCATCAGAAGTGGGGACCATGGATCCAGTTGTAATGGGACGGCATTGCCGCCGTTTGAGTCTGTTTCTGTTGCCTCTTATTACGGCTTGTACAGTCGACGACGGGAGGACAAAAAAGCGGCGCAATCGGGACAAAGCCGTCGACTGCGTGATGCCGATGGTGGACCGACCAGACGGGATTGTGTTCGACACGCTGAGCAGTGGCAGCAACATGAGCTGTGGCGTGACGCCAGCTAGCGAGCTGCTGTGCTGGGGCTCCCGACTTCCAGGGGGAGGACGGAACCTTGGTACGATTTACGACTCCTGTCCCTCGGTCGAAAAGCAGTACCAATCGGTACACATGGGCGAAAACTATCACTGTGCTCTCACCACCGATGGCCTGGCCGAGTGCTGGTATGACGATCCTCCTGGGTCTTTCGCGCCACCTGTCGTCCCGGAAACTGAGGTGTTCACATCAATTTCGGTCCTGCGTGATGCTTGGGCCGTTGGAGCCTGTGGACTCAAGCCCAGCGGAGACGTCCAATGTTGGGGCAGGGCAGAATGGATCCCGGCCGCCCTGCCAGAGTCGGCATTTCCAGTCCAACAACTCGCGCTTCCCAGTGACCTGAACTTCGGACACGTGTGTGTGATTCAAGCCGACTCGTCAGTCTACTGCTTCGACGAATACGGGCCGTTCGAAGACGACGGGCGGGACTTTCCGGTTGGTTTCTTCGACGGGCCCGCATCCAAAGTGGTGGCCAGAGGATCGTCCGTTTGCATCCAGTCGGAGAGCGGTCGGCTCGATTGCCAGACCGAAGGCTATACCGACGAAGCCCTGATCTCCTATTCTCAAGGCACATGGCTGGACTTCGATCTGGGCGGCTGCGGCACATGCCCACCACTGGTATGCAAGCAAACCAGTGTCGGTGAGATCCAATGTGATGGCTGGCTGAACTACGGGGCACTCGATGCACCATTGGGTACGTATTCCATGTTTGATGTCGGCTTCGGCCATATCTGCGCGCTCGATGAACGAGGGTTGGCGGTCTGCTGGGGAATGGATTCATCTGGACAGTGCAGCGGGGTGCCAACCGACAACTACGCGAGTTACGACTGAGTACCGCTGCGAACGCAATCGGCGACACATCGCTGTTGCAAGCCCCTTCCCCCGCCCGTCGCGAGCCCCGCTTCCCGCAACCAGCTCCGTAGTGGCTGCACAGTGCAGGGCTCCCGCCACAGCTGTGGAAGGCACCACAACCATCAAGGAGAGAAACCAGTTCATGGTGGCGCCGGCAGCTTGGCCACTATCCGCAGCGCAATGGGCGCGAGGTCGGCCGGTGTCACCCGCTGGGCATTCACCACCGCCGTGGGATCGGGCGCGTACCATTCCACTCCGTGGATCTACCGCATCGAAGCCGTGCGACACACCGTGTACACCCACCCATGGGCATCTTCGGGCAGAGGCGTGGACCGCTGAAAGTAGAGCACCTGGTGCCGGGCATCGAGCACCAGATCCTCTGCCAGGTGCTTGAGGGCGAAGACCAGGGAGGGGGTCGGGTGGAGCCGGTTGCCTGAAGCGGGGTTCGCGACGATGGTCGAATTGTCCCAGCTGGGTTCGGTCCGGTAGCGTTCAAAAGTGGTTGATGTTCCATATCCCCTGTGGGCCGAGTCGGTCTGTCCGTGGACCTGTCAGGAGCTCGCCTGGGCCTGTCCTCGAAGCTCCACCATCGACTCGGGGTCAGTTGGCGTAGCCATATCCGTAGTATCCGTACGTGTAGCCGCCGACGCCCGTGACGTATCCGCTGGTTTCCCAGCCAAAGTAGTAGAAGTCGTAGTATTCGTAGGCGTAGCGAAGCGAGCCGAGGTAGTTGCCCTGGAAGTAGGCGGCGTTGCTGCTCAGCGAGAAGGAGCCGGACGTATCGGAGGCGTTGCAGCCGTCAGCGGAGGACAGGGTCAGGTCGACATCCCATTGAAGATAGTCCGTGGCGGTGCCGCGCATGTCCCAGTAGATCCAACAACCGTACTCGTAGATGAAGAGGTTGTAGTCCCCGTAGACAGAGTTGTAGGTGCTGCCGCTTCCACCGCTTCCACCGCTTCCACCGCTTCCACCGCTTCCACCGCTTCCACCACCGCCGCCGGTGTCGGACCAGCCGCCGCCACCCCCACCGTAGTAGCCGCCGGTGTCGTAAGCGGTGTCTTTGTCGTCGCCTCCGCCGCCACCGGACAGGCAGGCCGCAGCGCTTGTCACGAGCAAGGTTGCTATGATGGATGCGACGTTTTCATTGCTTTGTAGCGACATGTTTCCCCCCGGATGACTTCTCGATCGACGCCATCAGTCGGAGCCATTCGCTTGACCGTTCCGCGTCCATCCCTGCGTGCGCAGGAGCAGTTGCTGGTTGGCATCGACGCCCCGCGAAGGTCATATCCCATGCAGTCGGCTTTGCCCTTCCGGAAGTTCCTGATCGGAATCCCAATCGGTCCGATGCGCTCCCGGTGGGCTATAGGGTAGAGGATTGGTGACGCGTACGGATTCGACACAGGCAACCTTGGCGACGTAGATGGGGAGAATGGTTGGTAGCCACTGGCTGCAGTGGCCCGCGGAATGGGCCAAGTCTTCTGGGGACACTGGCCCATCTGGGCGCGCCTGCACCCGCAGATTTGCGGCGGTTAGTCCATCTCGGCTTGGCCGCGGAGGCATGTACTTGGCTCAACGGTCGGCGACACTTCCTGCTCCGATGGCACGCATAGATCCGCCAAAAATTATACGTCGCGGGCATGTTGGGGCTAATGTTCTCGACGGATCATGGACGAATCTCTACGCGATAACTACCGCTGTCTCTTTGCTTGGGGTGTGGACGAGCTCGGGTCCTTTCTTCCATCGAGAAGTCGGGGACACAAGGGAAAATCACAACCAGTCGCTGGGCTACCTCGAGCCAGCCGCCGTCGGAGGGGGTCCGCAGACGATCGATGATGAGGCGGTAGAGTTCGGAAGCGGTTGATATTTCCTATCCCTGGGACCCACCCCCGGCTCCTCGTCGTTCACGCCTTGGCTGGACCCTCGGGCAACGACTATTATTTGAAGTATCCATAATAGTATGCGGGATAGTCGTATATGCTTAAATTACTATAAAAGCTGTTGTTATAGTATGCGTTTACTGGGTAAAACTCAGTATATCCATCTTCTCGATAAGTATAGCCAACATATAACTCGTCAAGGTAGACGGATCTGTCCCGGATGGCCAGAGTCGCCTGCCGATCGGAAAAGGTGATGTCGTGATCACAATAGGACCAGACAAGGCTCATGTCTATCGACCACTGCATGTCTCCGGTGGCGGGGCCCGCAAACTCCCAGGCGGCCTGACAGTCAAATGAACAGCCATCGTCATCGTAAGTGCAAATGTCAATTTCCATATACCCATATGTAATGGGACCTGTACCGTCGCCGCCACCGCGCTGTTTGCCCGAGCTGGCGCCCGTGTCTTTTCCGTCTCCACCGCTCCCTGATAGACAGGCCGCGGGTGTGGCCATGACAGCGGCCACTACTACAACGTTGCGTAGTAGGATGAAGTCATGGTTGAACGCCACAGATCCCCCAAGGAACACGAAATAAGCGATCTACTAACGTGATATTGAGGGTCATGCGAGACCAAATGTGAATAGGGATAGGAAAGATCTTTGAGGCCCGCGCCTGACCCAACATAGAGCACTCCCCGCCCGTCGCGAACCCCGCTTCAGGCAACCAGCTCCACCCCACCCCCTAC
>CAJWOS010000009.1 GCA_913044235.1 uncultured Pseudomonadota bacterium | reverse complement strand
AGCATGACCAGCAGCCGCGCATGGGCATGCCGATGCGCTTGCCGCGCGAATCCAGCGCCTTGAGGAGCGCCCTCGCGCCCTCCTCGAGGCTGACCTCCGCCACGCCAGGCAGAGCCGCCCATTCCCCTTGGGTGACCTGGTTGTGCGACGGAATCTCACTGCGCAGGCCCAGACGCTGCTCACGGGTGTAGGCCCAGCGGGCTTCATCGTTGAGGGACGACACGAGCGACTCGGTGGGCTGTCCGTCGATGGCTGCAATCCGCCCCATCACCATGCGCGCCGACTGCACGCGGTCGGTCTGCATCGTTTCGAGCACCCCTTCCACGCGGTCCCACTGATCGGACTGCACATCGATCAAAAATGCACTGGGTGCGGTCTCCGGAAAGGCATCGGTGAGCTGCGAGGTGACCCGCTGCTGCAGCAGAAAGGTTCCCAGCACCACCACCACACCCAGCGCCAGAGCCACCATCGCCGACATCGTGCCCGCTCCCGGTCGCCCGAGCGCGCGCAGCGCATGGCGCACCACCCAGGCATCCTGGCGCTCTCCCAAGCGCCCCAGTCCCAGCGACAGCCGGTCAGCCAGCAGTCCAAGAATCACCACCACCACTGCGATGGATCCCGAAAAGATCATCCCGGTGGTGAGATCACCCGCCTGCAGTACCGAGATCCCCACAAGCGCAGCTGCCAGCAACGCCATCCCCACAACCCGCTCCCCCCGACTCTGCTCGATGGGCTCCACTGTGCGCCGCAACACGCGGATGGGGGGCACCCGCTGGGCACGCCGCAGCGGAGTCCAGGCAAACAGCAGAGCGATGCCGGTGCCCAGCGCGGTCCCTTGAACGACCGCGAGCGGCTGGACCGGGTCGATGCTTCCTGGCGGCAGCATGTCACCCAACAATGACGGCACGAAGACCAGACAGCCGGTGCCCACCACCGCGCCCACGAGGCTACCGGCCACGCCAAGCACCGCCGTCTGCGCCAGATACACCCGCCCGACCTCACTCGGCGTCATGCCGAGACAGCGCAGCGTGGC
This sequence comes from uncultured Pseudomonadota bacterium, assembly GCA_913044235.1. Lineage (GTDB taxonomy): Bacteria > Myxococcota_A > UBA796 > UBA796 > UBA2385 > CAJWOS01. The sequence goes on along the minus strand of CAJWOS010000009.1, from coordinate 35,660 downwards.
CACCGCATCGAGCCGGCGGGCCAGCCAAGCGCGAATCACCTGCGCCACCCCTGCACCGCCCACCAGCAGCGACAGCAAGGCGACGAGGCCGAGAAAAGTCTCCGCCTGCCCAATACCGCGCTCGATACCCGCGTTCCCCGACGTCCAGGTCTGCACACGACTCCACGCCGCCACATCGGGCTGCTGCTCCAGCCACTTCACCAGGGCATTCGCGGAGGCCACATCCGGGGTGCGATACAGCGCCTTGAAGGTCATCCGGCCGGTGGTCCCCGACAGACCGCTGCGCTTCAGCCCATCCATGGAGAGGAACACTCGCGGCCCGGGCGCCAGCGAGGCCTCCATCCGGTCCGGCTCGCTCGACACCTCACCAGCCACCGTGAACAGAGCGTCCCCGATGCGCAGCGAGTCGCCTCGCTCCAGGCCCAGCCGGCGCAACAAGGAGGGCTCCACCACCACCTGCTCGGGCGTGAGCAGCGACCCCAGAGACATCTCTTCCGGCTCCAGGGTCAGGTCTCCATAAAATGGGTAGTTGCCCTCCACCGCCTTGAGCTCCACCAGGAGACTGTTCGCTGCATCCGCCTGATCGTCCACGGCCGAGACCATCGTGGTGAAAAGCTGAAGGCGAGCTCGCTCGGAGACCCATTCGGTGGGGACATCGTCGATCACGTCGGGAAGCGGTCGGCGCCCGGTCACTGCAACATCCGCAGCGAGCATCGGCCGCGCTTCCCTCTGGACGGCGCCCTGCACGGAGTCGGCCAGTCCCGCCACCGCGACAACCGCCGCCACGCCCACTGCAAGGCAGGCCACGAAGAACAGCACCCGCGACTGCGAGCCCCGCAGCTCGCGTCGGAGCAGCGTGAAGAGAAGCCGGACGCTCATGTGGTCGCGCTTTCGATGCGCTCGATGCGCCCGTCGCGAAGGTGAATGCGCAAGTCAGCGCGAGCGCCAATTGCCGGGTCGTGGGTGACCATCACGATGGTGCACCCGGAGTCGGCCTGCAGACGGTCCAGCGCTTCGAGCACCCGCGCACCCGTGGGACCGTCGAGGTTCCCCGTGGGCTCATCAGCCAGCAAGATGGCCGGTCGCGCGGCAAAAGCTCGGGCGACCGCCACCCGCTGCTGCTCTCCACCCGAGAGCTGGGCCGGGTAGTGGTGCCCCCGATCCGAGAGGCCCACAACCGACAGCAGCTCGTCGGCGCGTCGACGGGCCTCGGCGGGAGTGGTGTCCAGCAACTCCAGAGGAAACATCACGTTCTCGCGGGCCGTGAAGGTGTCGAGGAGCTGAAAGCTCTGGAACACAAAGCCCAGACCGGTGCGACGCCATCGGGCGAGGGCATCTTCGTCGAGCGCATGCACAGCCTGACCATCCACATGAATCTCACCGCGGGTGGGCCGATCCAGGCCGGCCAGCAAAGCGAGCAGCGTGGACTTTCCGCTGCCTGAAGGGCCGAGGATGGCCACAGATCGACCGTGGGGAATCTCGAACGTGACGTCGTCGAGGACCGTGATCTCACGATCGCCCGAGCGCAGGCGACGGGTGAGGCCGCGCACCGAGATGGCAGGGGAGTCCGGACCAGGCATCGTGGGCCTCTCCAAGCAAGTGGGTGTGGTGTATGCACACGAAATCTACGACCGAGAAGAGACGGATTTCCATGGTCCACATGCGGGAGGTTAGCCCGCATCCATGTCCCGTCAGCGCCATACCCTCCGTTCCCTACCCAGCGCTCACCCCAGCGCTCGGTGTGCCGTCCTGCTCGCATGGCTGTGGACCAGCGGATGCGGCTCCGAGCCCACTCCCCGTCCAACAGCGGCACCCACCCCAAGCGTTGCTCCGGCTCCCGTGGCAGCCCAAGCCAGGGTCTTGGTACTCGGAGACAGCATCTCCGCAGGTCTCGGGCTGCCCGTCGATCAGGCATTCCCTGCCGTGATCGAGCAGCGGCTTCGCTCGGAGGGCCTCGAAGTCTCGGTACAGAATGCAGGAGTGAGCGGCGACACCAGCTCCGGCGGAGCCGCCCGGATCAACTGGCTGCTCAAGCAGAATCCCACGGTGCTCGTGGTGGAGCTTGGCGGCAACGACCTCTTGCGTGGTCAGCCTGTCGCGGTCACTCGAGCCAAGCTCGCCGAGATCATCCAAGCCGGAAAGACCGCCGGGGCGGAGGTCGTGCTGGTGGGTATTTCTGCACCGGGTAGCGTGGGGTCCGAGCACAAGACCGCCTTCGACGCCATCTATCCATCCCTCGCGCAGGAACACGACATCACCCTGCTGCCGGGCTTCCTCGATCCTCTCATGGCGCGGCCCGACCTGGTTCAGTCCGACGGGCTGCACCCCACGGCCGAAGGCCAGAAGCTTCTGGCTGCTGCACTGGCACCCGTCATCCGCGCAGCCATCCAAAAGGCCCGCCCTGCTGCAGCCTCCGCGACGGCAGCCCCCGCACCGGAGTAAAATCGCACCCCGCCGGAGCGCCACCATGTCCAGCCTGCATTACCAAAGTGCGCTCTTGCTCCTGCTGATCTCCTGCGGAACCCCCAAGTCAGACTCCGCGTCGATCGCTCTCGGTCCCACCTGGGACCCTTCCGACCCCCGCTTTCAGTTTCTGGGCGAGACCGTCGTGGCGGAGGAGGAAGTCGACGGCATTGTGACCACACGAACCTTCGATCCCGAGTCGGGTCCGATGTGTTTGCGCGGCGAGCCGTTTCGCGCCTCCACCCGAAGCACCGGCAGCAACGACCTCGTCATCTTTCTTCAAGGCGGCGGCGCATGCTGGGACGACTTCTGTCTTGCGGTCACGTCGGCACCCTCGGGGGTCCCTGCAGTCGACGTGCTGAACGCAGATCTACCCGAAAACCCCCTCGCTGAATGGAATGTCACCTACCTCCCATACTGCGACGGCTCTCTGTTCATTGGCAACCGAGACCTCGACGAAGACGGCGACGGCACGCCCGATCGCTTCCACCGTGGCCTCGCCAACCTCTCGGCCGCCCTCGACATGTCCATGGAGCTGTTCCCCGACCCCGACCGTGTGCTGCTCGTGGGCAGCTCCGGCGGCGGCTTCGGCGTCTTGCTCGCCCCGCCCATCGTGCGAGCGGCCTACCCGAATGCCGACCTGTCGGTGTTTGCCGACAGTGCCGTTGGCGTGGCTCGGGGACCTGCCGAGCCGGACTTCGTGCTCCACCTGATGGATCAGTGGGGAGCGGAGCCCTTCCTGCCGCCAGGATGCGGACGTCGCTGCGTCGAAAACGGACACATGACCGGCGTGGTCGCCGAGAACCTCAGAGTCGATCCGCAGCTGCGGATGGCCGTGTTCACCGCTTGGTACGACATGATCATCGGCGACATCTTCCTGCAGGTGCCCCCCAGCGAATTGGCCGCCGAGATGGACCGCGAGACGACCGCGCTCGCCGAGCGCTACCCAGATCGCTATCGACGGTTCATCATCGATGGCCGGATGCATACCACCCTGCTCGGCGACCCCACCGGCATCGTGGGCTCCGATCTCGGTGCCGTGGAGCTCCCCCCCGATGTCCTCACCGCGCTCGCCAACATCGAGCTCGGAAGCCTGGTCGACACCACCTCTGCGAGCGGTCACCGGGTCGCCGACTGGCTCGCAGACTTTGCCGCCCGTGACGCCGCCTGGACCGACCATGTCGACCCATCCGGTCCGGTGCCCTGAGGTCTCTTCCAGCGCACCATCCCGCCGCCTGTCATCGACTCGGACTCTCTTCGCAGAACGCTTCCGGTAGGCTGTCAATCCGATCCCAGAGGTTTCCATGCTCCTCGCACTGCTCGCCCTCGCGTCCCCGGCTCACGCGGCCTCGCTCACCGTCGATCCATCCGACGCCACCGCCTACAGCAGCGTGCAGGATGCCATCGATGCCTCCACGTCTGGCGACACCATCGCCATCGTGGCCGGCACATTCTCCGAGTGCATCGACACGAGCGGCAAGTCGCTTACCCTCCGGGGCACCGGAGCCTCCGCCACCACCATCGACGGTGCGTCTTCGTGCACCAGTGCGGTCACCATCACGCGCGGCGAGTTCGTCACGCTCGAAGATCTGGCCATCGACAACGCCTACTACCGCGCCATCCTGGTGGAAGCCTCAACGGTGACCCTCGACACGGTGCGCCTCGAGGGCCTGGGCTACAGCGACTACGTTGCCGGAGCGGGCATCCATGCCGACGCGGCCATCGTGACGGTTACCGACAGCACCTTTTCCACCAACCAAGGCAGCTACGGTGGTGCCATTCACGCCACCAACGCCTCCCGGGTTTCGGTCTCCGACTCCACCTTCGAGGGGAACTATGCGCGGTACTACGGTGGCGCCGTGTGGGTCGACAACGCCTCTACGTTCGACAGCGAGGAGAACGGCTACGTCGACAACTACAGCTACTTCTACGGCGGCGCGGTGTACGGCTCGGGCACTGGAACCCTGCTCACATCCAACGCCGACGAATACGATGGAAACTGGGGATACTACACCCACGGTTCCGCCATCTATGTGCAAGACGACGCCATCCTCGACGTCGCTGAGGCGGCATTCTCCAACCACTATTCCTACTACTGGACCTCCGGCTACAACGGCACGATCTACGCCACCGGAGCCAACACCGTCCTACTCGAAGACCTCACGTTCACCGACAACCGCGGCTACGCCGGGGGCGACATCACCCTCCTCTCCGGCGACGCCACCATCGACGGCATCGACTCCTCGGGCGCCTATGCCTACTACGGCGGCTCGATGTACATCGCATCGACGGTCACGGCGACCATAAGCAACCTCGTGATCGAGCAGGGTGAGGCAGTCTACAGCGGGGGCGCCATCTATGCGACCAGCTCCGTCGACCTCACCCTGACCTCGGCCGTGTTCACCGACAACACCGCCAGCAACAGCTACGGCGGCGACCTCTACCAGTCCTCCTCCGGCAGCCTCACCATCGACGGTCTGTCGTCAGATGGCGCCTATGCCTACCGCTCGGGCGGGTCGATCTACCTGGAGCAGCTGTCGGGCCTGGCTTCTCTCACCAACGCCACCATCACCTCGTCGGAGGCCGCGTACGGTGCCGGAGGTGCGATCTACGCCTACAACGGCACCGACGTCGCCCTCACCGACAGCAGGGTGTCAAACGCCACCGCCTACAACAGTGGTGGCGCCGTCTACAGCCACTATCTGGGCGCCCTGAGCATCGAGAGCACCGAGCTGTCCAACAACACGTCCACCTATGGCTACGGTGGCGGCCTGTACTTTTACCCATACACCGAAGGCACGTACGACCTCACCGTGATGGGAAGCAGCATCGAAGACAACCGCGCTTATTACGACGGCGGGGGTTTGTATGCACAAGCCACCGGCGCGCTCGTGGTGCACGACACCCGGCTCGTGACCAACGATGCGAACACCTCGACCGGCACCTCTCAAGGCGGCGGAGCATTCTTCTCCAGCACCAACAGCCTGTCGTTCACCAACAACCACGTGTGCAGCAACACCGCCTACGACGGCGGCGGCGTCTTTTCGTATTCCGTCTACGGCGGCCGGGGCGACGACGAGTGGTCCAACAACGTGTTCCAGGAAAATGCAGCCAACTACAGCGGCGGTGCCCTGCACATCGACCGGCATTACCACAACGAGCTCGTGAACAACACCTTCGTGGGCAACCTCGCCGGCTTCTACGGCGGCACCATCTACGGCTACTACCTCTACACCGACTTCCTCAACAACATCGTGGCCTACACTCCGCTCAGCGACGGCATGTATGGCGACTACTACACCGACTACTACTCCAACCTCGAGTACAACAACTGGTACAACAACACGTCGAGTGACTTTGACGGCGCCCTGAGCACCGCGTCGCTCGGTGCGGGCAACCTCTTCGATGACCCGCTGTTCCGCGACTACACCAACGACGGCAACTGCGACAATGACGACCTGCGAATCGACCCCAGCTCCACGCTGGTCGACGCCGGCGATCCCGCATTCATCGACACCGATGGCTCGACCTCCGACATCGGCGCCTACGGCGGCGTGGGGTCGAGTGTGTTCGACAGCGATGGCGACGGCTACGACAACGTCGACGACTGCGACGACAGTGACTCTGCGGTCTACCCCGGGGCCACCGAGGCCTGCAACGGATACGACGACGACTGTGACGGTGACATCGACGAGTCCGGCTCCACCGGTGAGTCTACCTGGTACGCCGACAGCGACAGCGACGGGTATGGCGACCCGGCCACCAGCCTCGACGCATGCGACCAGCCCAGTGGGTATGTGGTGGACAGCACCGACTGCGACGACACCGCATCGAGTGTGTATCCGGGCGCCACCGAGACCTGGTACGACGGCGTGGATGCAGACTGTGCGGGAGACTCTGACTTCGACGCCGACGGCGACGGCTACGACTCCGATGCCTGGTCGGGCACCGACTGCGACGACACCAACGCCGACGTGTACCCTGGCGCTTCGGATGCCTGGTACGACGGTGTGGACTCAGACTGCGTGGGCGACTCCGACTTCGACGCCGACGGCGATGGCGACGACTCGGACGCCTATGGTGGGGGCGACTGCGACGACGCCGACGACACACGGGCCTCGACCTACACCGAGACCTGGTACGACGGCATCGACGCGGACTGCGCTGGCGACGACGACTTCGATGCGGATGGCGACGGCTATGTACACGATGGCTATGGCGGCGACGACTGCGACGACACCAACGCCGATGTGCATCCGGACCAGCTCGAGACCTGGTACGACGGCGTCGATGCCGACTGCGACGGGGAGTCGGACTACGATGCCGACGGCGACGGGGCCGACAGCGATGCGTACGGCGGGCCAGACTGTGACGACGAGGACGACTCGGTCAATCCCTTCGCGGTCGAGACCTGGTACGACGGCGTAGACGCTGACTGTGCGGGAGACTCCGACTACGACGCCGATGCCGACGGCTTCGACAGTGATGGATACGGCGGTGCAGACTGCGACGACACCGACTCAGAGGTGAATCCCGACGCTGAAGACTTCCCAGACGATGGCATCGACCAGGACTGCGACGGCGCTGATGCCGAGACCGGAGACGACGGCGGTGACGGCGGTGACGGCGGTGACGGCGGTGACGGCAGCGACGGCGGTGACGGCAGCGACGGCGGTGACGGCGGTGACGGCGGTGACGGCGGCGACAGCAGCGACGGCGGTGATGGCGGTGACGGCGACGACAGCGGTGACGGCGGCGACGATGCGGGAACCGGGTCGGGCGACGATAACGGCACCGGAACGGGCGCGGCTGGCGAGACCGATCCCAACAACAACGAGCCAAACACCGATCTGGGCTCTGAGCAGGAGGATGGGAAGGCCAGCGGCTGCAGCATGCTCGCTGGCGCAGATGCTGCTGGACTCGCCTTCCTTGGCTTGCTGGCCGTTGGCCGACGGCGCCGCGAAGGCTGAGCGCGCTTCGGACCGTCACGCCCGGGCGACCCTCACCAGTCCGGGTCGCAGTCCGTCACCGCGATGCGTGGCGTGTCGCTCACCATGCGGCACTTCGAACCACCGGCCGTGATGTGCGCACGGATGGCGTCGGCCACCCGCATCCCCGGCTCTGGGTTCTCGCCACGCCCGAGGCCCGAGGACTGGTGGTCACCGCCCCCCAGCAAAAAGTCCGAGACCACCACCGAGTAGGTCGCCGACACATCGAGCGGCTCACCCGCGACCATTACGGAGCACAGCCGGTCTCTCTCCCAGAGCGAACGCTGGCCGTCGCCGTTGAGGTCACGCGCCACGCCATCGCCCGCGGACATCGTGTACGTCAGCCCCGCCGGCAGCAGGAGCCCATGGGCGCCGCTCGTGCCCACTTCGAGTGCCCGCAACAAGTCCGCTCCCGAGAGCTCTACGAGGTTCGCATGGTCGCGAAACGGCATCACTCGGTCCACATCGCGCTGTCGCACGGGTCCAGCCCCAAGGTCGTCGCGCAGTCCACCGGCGTTCTGCACCGCCACAGCGGCATCCGGAAATGCTGATAGCAGGGCATCCGAGACCATACCTCCCAGGCCATGCCCCTCCGCGGATGGCGGGCCACGCAGGGCATCGGACTGTAGACATCCCACTTCCACGCACCCCGGCCCATTCCAGACCTCAAGCTTCCGGGCCAGCGAAATGGCCTCCGCAGAGGGCTCCAGCGGCACCCCGCCCACGGCCCGAGGAGCGCTGGGGTACTCGGTTCCCGGCGAGCACCAAGGATCGACGGGCGCATGGTCCAGCACCCACAACGGACGCGGATGGACCTCCACGCTTCCCCCGTTTGCGGGATCCACCAGCACGTCGATCTGCCCGAGCACCGCGCCCTTCGATCCTGCCTCCACGAATACAGTCTCCCCCACCCGGCCTTGCATCATCTGGTGTGCATGCCCAGCAATGATGAGGTCGAGGGTGCCAGACGGAAGCTCGGTCAGGAGTCGACCGAGCTCTCCATCCGGCACACAAGGAGCGTCCGCCGGTGCATCCCGGCAGTCGCCTGTGACGTGTGCCAGAGCCACCACCACGTCGGCGCCATCGGCACGGAGGGAGCGAGCCGTGCGCTCTGCAGCCGGCACCACATCGGTGAACTGCAGATCCGCGATCCCCGAGCGCTTCGTGGTGGTGGGCGTATCTTGGGATGTGAGACCGAACACCCCGATCTTTACGCCATTCCGAGAGAATATCCGAGAGGCCTGCACACCCTCGGGCGCCCAGGCCTTGCCAGACGCATCGGTCACGTTGGCCGTGAGGTAGGCGTATTCGGCCCGGCGCGCCGCAGACCGAAATGCCCCGCGCTGTGGATGTGGATCGTCGCACACACCCGCGCGACAGGGCCCGTGGTCGAACTCATGGTTCCCCACTGCTGAAGCATCCACGCCGAGCAGAGTGAACGCTTCGACCGTGGCCTGGCCCAGCTGCTCGTTGGCCATCGGATCCCCCTGGAATCCGTCTCCGGCGTCCAGCAGCAATAGGTCGGGGTCTACCGCTCGTCGGGCGGCAACGGCCGCTGCAAACCAAGGCAGTCCGCCGGCAGCACCCGTCGCGGTTTCGCGCTCACCGAACGACGCATGCCAGTCGGTCATCGCGAGAATGGACACGCGCTGTTTGCTGGAAGACGAGCGTGTGCACGACTGACAGCCCAGCAGCATCAAGACAATCCATGCACGGTTCATTGGGCTTCCGTCGGCAGTGCGGTTCGTTCCGTGCGCAGACGCGGGGTGCCGAGCCGAACCGGGACCGCACCAAGCGCACCTGGAATCTGGGTGACGAGCCGAGTGCGCACCGTCAGCCAGTTCTCACGAGTGGCCCAATAACTGGCCTGCAGCGTGGCCAGTCCATCCTGAAAGCCCTGCACCTGTACGAAAGGCCCTGGCTCCAGCAGCACCTGCGGGTCGACCTCTCCGAGTCCGACCAGAGCGACCCGTGCCGCATCGAGGTCGTCTTCCTGAAAGACCGTGAGGGTGAGATCGATGCGGCGGATGGGAAAGGCCGAAAGATTGATCAGGCTCGACTTCACGAGGGTTTCGTTTGGAATCCGAACCATTCGGTTGTCGAACGTGCGAAGGCGAATGCTCAGGGGCTCGATGGCCACGACCTCACCGGAGATACCGTCGAGCTCGATATAGTCGCCCACTTTCACGGATGACTCCACCATCAGGAAGATCCCACTGATGAAGTTCGACATGGAGGTCTGGGCCGCAAACCCGACCGCAACCGTGACAAATCCTGCCGCGCCGAGCAGAACGGAGAGGTCCACGCCCATCGCTGACAGCGCGTTCGCCATCCCCAACCCGGCCAGTCCCCAAGCCACGGTGCGCTGCACCAGCATTTCCCATCCGGGAGCGGCAAATCGGCGAACCAGGGACGCGCCCAGGCGCCCAAGCAGCTGTCCGGCGCCGATTGCCACCAACAGGATCACTGCAGTCTCGGCGATCAGTCGAAGCGGCACCTCGAACGGAGGAAGCGTGAACATGTCAGGAGATCCCCCTGAAGAATGCGTTGAAGGCTCGAGTCAGATTGCCCACGGTGGTGCTCGGTTCCCGCGGCGGCGTCACCACCACGCGTCCGACAGCGGGCTGCTCCACGTCGATGAGGGCCAGATCGTCCCTCTGACGCGTATACCGCACGAGGGTCGTCTCAAGGTGACCTTGCGCCCCGCGCAGCAGGGCGAGTGCAGGCACCGGCAAGCGCAGCCGCGAGACCTGCAAGGGGGTCTGGGCGCCATTCACAATGTCGACCGAGACCACGGCCCGCAGTCGATGCCGAAGCACAGCGTCGCCGTCGAGACGCATGCGGGTTCGACTGGCATAGCCAAGGGTACCCACAGTGGGATCGCCAAACCAGGTGTCTTGCGGACGATGGACGGGAATCTCCACCGCCAGTCGCTGCTTTCGCCCCAGACGAACCTGCACCCAGAGCGGTAGTGACAGATGTGCCCGCACCGACTCGTCGGGAAGCACAAAGAACGGTCGATCCGGCATCGCCACGAAGATCCGGTCGCCCAGCGCCGGGGTAAGAGTGAGCGGATCGACCGTCTCGCCAAAAGCGAACCGACGACGACTCGCGCTGGGCGGCACTTCGTGGTGGGGCGAGACCGGCTCGGCCAGCACACAGGCCTCGTGCAGTGGCGGCCCATCCCACCACCATGCAACCTCCCACTCCCATGGAAGGCGCACCACCAAGATGTGCAGCGGTCCGAGCCGCCACAAGCGCCCGGACTGCATCGGTACCGCGGTGGAAGACCAGACCGCATCGAATTCGAGAGCGCCCATCGCGGACTCCAAAACCTCGGGGCCGCTCGCTATCCCACAACGCCACTACAGATCGAGCCCGATCGACACCTCGAGACAACCCCAGCCACAATTGCCTGCTGCCAGCCAGTCCAGCATCCGATCGTGCCCGAGTGAGAAGGGACGGACCGACGCCATGCGTTAGAGCCCGCGCCTTCTGGAGGTCGACCATGTCCAACGCCGCCCACCCTGCCGCAGAAGCACGCTCGCAGGACCGCTCCGAGGCTCTGCTGAACGAAGCCCGAACCGTCATTCCCGGCGGCGTAAACTCCCCCGTGCGGGCCTTTGCTGCTGTGGAAGGCTCACCGCCGTTCATCGCCCGGGGCGAAGGCGCCTGGATGACCGATGCCGACGGGCATCGGTACCTCGACCTGGTCGGCTCGTGGGGCCCGCTCATTCTCGGGCACGCCCATCCCGGCGTCTTACAGGCCATCGCGGAGGCTGCAGCCTCAGGCACGAGCTTCGGCGCGCCCACCGAGGGTGAAGTCGCCTTCGCTCGCGACATCTGCGATGCGCACCCTTGCGTGGACATGGTCCGCCTGTGCAGCTCCGGCACCGAGGCCACGATGCATGCCATCCGACTCGCGCGCGGCTTCACTGGACGCGACCGGATCATCAAGCTCGACGGCCACTATCACGGCGCTCACGACTCCGTTCTCGTGGCGGCCGGCTCCGGGGTGGTCACCTTCGCGCAGCCCGGATCACCGGGCATCCCATCGGCCACGGCCAACCTCACGCTCACCGCCCCGTGGAACGACCTGGACGCCATCCAGGCGCATCTCGAGAGCAACAGCGACATTGCCGCGGTGATCTTCGAGCCCGTGGCCGGAAACATGGGCTGCCTCCCGCCCGCTCCCGGCTACCTCGACGGTCTGCGTGCGCTCACGCGTGCCCACAACGTCCTGCTCATCGTCGATGAAGTCATGACCGGATTCCGACTCGCCCGAGGCGGTGCTTGCGAACGTCTTGGCATCGACGCCGACATCGTGTGCCTCGGCAAGATCGTCGGCGGTGGTCTGCCGCTGGCCGCCTTTGGCGGGCGCCGAGACATCATGGCGCGCCTCAGTCCCAGCGGTCCGGTCTACCAGGCCGGTACGCTGTCCGGTAATCCCCTCGCCGTCGCCGCCGGTCGTGCCACCCTCGCAGCCCTCACGCCTGCGCTCTACAACCGACTCGAGACCGTGAGCGCCCGCATCGAAGCAGGAGTCCGTCCTGTCGTGGAGTCGCTCGGCCTCTCGATGAACCGTCTCGGGTCGATGCTCACCATTTTCTTCCGCTCCGAAGCGCCCACACACTTCGCCGAAGTGAAGTGTTGCGACCTTGACGCATTCGGCCGCTTCCACCGCGCATGCCTGAACCGGGGGGTCTACCTACCCCCTTCACAGTTCGAAGCGGCCTTCCTGCCCGCGTGTCTCACCGATGAAGACGTGGACTTTGCGGTCGCAGGGATCACGGATGCACTGCGTTCCATGGAGCTTTGACGCCACGGGCTGTCTGCATTAAGCCGCCCGTCCTTTCGAGGGTCCGATTTCTGGAGGGCGAGTGCTCGACCACTCCTTCTTCATCAAACTCGGGCGGGCCACCGCTGTGGTCACCGAGATGGCGGTCACTGTCATCCTCGGCGTCTACCTGGGCTCGTACCTCGATACCCGACTGGACCTGTCTCCAGTCCTTATGCTCTCCCTCACCTTAGGCGCCCTCGTGATCGGCATGGTCCGACTCACCAAAGGCGTCGCCAAGCTCACAGCAGCCGATGAAGAACACCCTTCGCAACACCGGAATTAGCGCCGCAGCACTGCTTGTCGTGGCGACCGGAGTGTCGTACGCGGTGGGCGGAGCAGACATGGGCGGAGGCGTGGCGGCTTCCGGAGGGCTCATTTTGGTGAACTTTGCGCTCTGGCAGCGTGTGGGACACGCGTTCTTCGCTGCCGCGCTACAAGGCACCTCCTCCATCCTGGCAGTCGCGCTCTGGAGCCTGAAGTTGGTTCTGCTGTTCGGCGGCCTGTTGTTTCTTCTCGCGACATTCTCGCCTCTGGCCGTTGCGGTCGGGTCCAGCGTCATCGTCGCATCCATCCTGCTCCAGGCACTCGGCTCTACCGCATCAGAGCTTCGCCTCGAGGGGACCCGATGAAGTACCACTTTTCCTGGTTCCAGCTCGCTGAACCCCTCATTCACGCCATCGAGCATGCCGGTGCCACGCACGACGATGCCATCCGCATCGTGACCTCGTGGGCCATCTGCATCGGGCTGCTCCTGTTCGCGGTCGTCGCTCGCGCCGGACTCAAGGTGGTTCAGAACAAGGGCGGCACCGCCCAGTTTATCCCCGGAACCGGTCTCGGGATCACCGCACTCTTCGAGCTGTACACCGGCGCCATTCTCGGCATGCTGGACGGCGTGCTCTCGAAGGAAGACGCCAAGCGCTACTACTGGCTGCTCGGCGGCACCTTCCTGTACATCTTTATCAGCAACTTGATGTCGGTCGTTCCTGGCGGTCTGCCCCCCACCGACAACATCAGCACCAACGCAGCCATGGCGCTCGTGGTGCTGGGAGTCTACGTGTTCGAAGGCGTGCGCCGCACGGGCATGCACTTCTTCAAGCACATGATGGGGCCGGTTCTTCCCCTGGCCCCCCTGATCTTCGCGATCGAAGCCGCGGGTGTGTTTATCATCCGTCCGGCCTCTCTCACGCTGCGCTTGTTCGGCAACATCAACGGCGACCACATGGTCTTCACTGAAATGCTGAACCTTGTCCCGCTGTTTGTTCCAGCCATCTTCCTCGGCTTGGGCATCTGGGTGTCTTTCCTCCAGGCCTTCGTCTTCACTTTGCTTTCTGCAATCTACCTGCTGCTCTCCGTCGATCATGGCGACGACGACGGGCATCACTGATTCCCCCACGCTTCAAGCACACAACTATTTCGGAGTACGAAATGAAGAAGCTCGTCCGGGTCCTGCCCGCCACTCTCGTCCTGCTTCTCGTGGCCAACCCCGCCCTCGCTGCCGACGCCTCTGGCGACATCGCAATGGCCGCTGGCCTCGCCATCGGCGTGGCTGCTGTCGGTGGTGCACTCGGTCAGGGCCGCGCTGCTGCTGCCGCTCTCGAAGGCATTGCCCGCAACCCACAGGCCAGCGGCAAGCTCTTCACCCCGATGATCATCGGCCTCGCACTGATCGAGTCCCTTGTCATCTACGCACTCGTCATCGCTTTCCAGCTCGTTGGCAAGGTGTGATGACCTTGGACGGAGTGCCGCTACGGCCTCCGTCCACTGCAGCCGCTCTCGGGCGGCTGTCCCAGCAAGGATCCGTCCATGCCCGACTTTGTCTGGCTGGCACGGTTCCTTGTTTTGGTTCTCGGCTCTGTCAATGGGTTCATTCAGATGAAGCCCTGGCGCGCAACCCCGTTGGAGCACTCGACTTTCGCGCTGCCATCGGGTAAGACACCGATTCCGATCAGGAGTCGCTCATGCAGTATTCCTTCAGCGCCCGCTGGTTTTCGATGGCCGGCCTCATGCTGGCCGTAGGATGCCCCAAGAAGCCCACCGGACCCGTGGCACCGCTTGAAGGCTGGCACAAGGTCTCTGAGACCGCCACATTCGCGTGCTACCACCCGCCGGCGTTCAGCACGATGGATGAAGTGCAGCGCAAGCTCAAGCGTGCAGAAGCGCTCGATGCGATGATGACCCAGTGGAAGGGTGAACGAGAAGATGGGGTCCAGTTCAAGGGCAGCGTCGTCGACGAAGTCGAGACTACGCTCTTCGGCGACATGACCAAGGCCGAGACCGTCGCTGCGAAAAACCTCGAGTTCTGCAAGACCGCTTCCACCGGTGGCAACACCGATGGCTGGGGCAGCTGGCTCAACCAGCTTCCAGGGCAGCTCACGGCGGGCGAGTGCTTCAACCACTTCGACTACACCATGTATGACTACCTGGAGATCGACACCGGCTGGCAGCGCTCGATGCCCATCTGCAAAGACGACAAGGTGCGCATCTCCGGCACATCCAAGGACCGCTTCCGGCTCACCGACAAAGGCGACTGGATCAACGTGGGTGGCGACCCCGGCGATGCGACCGCCGGCAGTGAGATGCCCTGCAACATCGAAGGCTGCTACCGCGGCATGCTCGTCATGAAGTTCGTGACTGACGCCGGCGTGGAGACCATCTACCCGGTGGGCGAAGAGCTTCTCTTCACCGCTCCCGAAAACGGCTCTGTGTCGTACCGGATCAACGACGACACCTTCTATGACAACACCTGGTACCAGGCGGGCGGCATCATCGACCATGCATCGGTCGAGATCTCTCCGGCCAAGTAGCTTCCCCATTCGGCCTCTGCGGTCGGGGTGTTCATGGCCAGCTCGGTCACCCAGAAAGCGATGTTTTCGGCCGTCACCACACTTGTGGTGTTCGGCGCGGCGGAAATGGGTCTGATGGCTGCGGGATGGCCGCAGGCCACCGGTCGGTTCAAGCACAACCAGGTGTACTGGGTCTCGGATCCCAACCTGGAGCGCTTTGACATGGCGCACCGCGAGGTGAGCGGCACCTTCCAGGTCTCGACCGACGACAACGGCGTTCGGTACCCGCTCCACGAGACCGACAAGCGCCCTGGAACCTGGCGAATCATGCCTCTGGGCTGCTCCACCACCTTCGGCTGGGGAGTCGACGACCCCGACTCGTATCCCGCGCGACTGGAAGTTCTCACACGGGCATCGGGCCACCCAAACACGGAGATCATCAACGGCGGACAGCCTGGATACACCAGCTTCCAGGGCATGTGGCTGTGGGACGAGACCCTCAAGTACTACGAGCCCGACGTGGTAGTCATCGGCTACGTCGTCCAGGACTCACGGAAGGCCGAATATTCCGACCGGAGTCAGGCCATCCTGCAGCGCGACGCCCGCTTCATGAAGCAGCACCTGCTGCATCGCTCGCGCACCTACCTGGGACTGCGCAGCCTGATCGGCGGCATCCAGATCGAAGCCAAGGAAATCGGGGCCAACGATACCGGCGGTGTGTATCGCGTGCCTCCCGAAGATTTCGTCGCAAACCTGCGCGGACTTGTGGACCGCGTGACCGCATCTGGCGCCACCCCGATCCTCTTTCCCTACCCGCTCGAGCGCGAAGGCTACATGGCCGGACATCGGCGCATCCTCTCTGCGGCCGCCGAAGAGCTCGGGGTCCTTTACCTCGACACACAGGCCAAGATGGAAGAAGAAAGCCGAAAAGCGGAGCTGTACTTCCCACGCGATCGCGGACATGCCAACGCCGCGGGCAACGCCCTGATTGCGGAGTGGGTCCACGAGTTCCTCGCTGAAAACGACCTCCTCGGACCGGCCCGATGACTCCCGATGGCCTTCGCGACTGCACCATCGTTCTCCTCGTTCTCAACGAGATCGATGGGCTCAGGGAAACGTTCGAACAGATTCCAATCGACCGCTTTGCCCGCACACTGGCGGTCGATGGTGGCAGCACCGATGGCACCCGGGCGTTTCTCACCGAGCGAGGGATCCCAATCCTCGACCAGTCCATTCCCGGTCGCGGAGTGGCTTTTCGCGTGGCGCTCGAAGCCACCGACACCGCGAGGCTGGTGTTCTACTCGCCAGATGGCAACGAAGACCCTGCCGACATCATTCGCCTCGACGACCTTGTGCGAGACGGAGCGGATCTCGCCATCGCCAGTCGGTTTGCCCGCGGCGCGGTCAATGAAGAGCAGGACTGGGCTCGTCCCCGCGCCCGCGTGAATAAAGCGCTCACCTGGATCGCCAACGCCTTGTTCCACGATGGGCCCTACGTGACCGACACCATCAACGGGTTCCGCGCGCTGCCGCGCGAGCGCCTGGTCGAGCTGGCCACCACCGTGAAGCGCTTCCCCATCGAGTATCAAATCAGCATCCGGGCCATGACCCGCGGCTGGCGCATCGAAGAGATCGCCACGCACGAGGGTCAGCGAAGCGGTGGCGAGAGCAAGGCGCTGTCCTGGCCCGTGGGCAAAGACCACATCAAGGTCTTGCTGTCCGAACTGCACCATACGCGCTGGCTGCGGTAAAACGATCTCGACGGTCGCGCTCTGCCGACGGTCGGGAGCGCCCATGTCCATCGAAGTCCCATCGTCCAGCCACGCCGGGTCCCACGAGCGCCAAGCGGCGGTTGATGCACTGCTTGAGCGGTTCACCGACTTTGATCCCAACCGCTCGGCACCCGCAGACCGACTGCCACTGGCGGTGCCCCCTTTCGGTAAAGAGGAGCTGGCCGCAGCCATGGGGTGCCTGCTCGATGGCTGGCTCACGATGGGTCCTGAGGTCCGCGCGTTTGAGGCCGAGTGGGCCGAGTGGATGGGGGCTGATCACACCATCATGGTGAATTCTGGCTCGAGCGCGCTGCTGGTGATGCTCTCCGCCCTCATCGAGACCGGGCGGCTGCAGCGCGGCGATGAAGTGCTCGTACCGGCAGTAGGTTGGTCGACGAGCCTGTTTTCTGTGGCACAGGCCGGGCTCACCCCCGTGCTTGTCGATGTCGACCGCCACTCGCTCGGACTCGAAGGTTCATACGACCGCCCGGTGCTCGCCCTGCACCTGCTCGGCAGCCCATGTCGGGCCGAGAGTCCCCTGCTGCTCGAGGATGCCTGTGGTGCCCATGGCGCCACCATCGACGGCGCCAAGGTGGGGGCCCGCGGCCTGGCCGGCACCTTCAGCTTCTTCTTCAGTCACCACATCACTACCGGTGAGGGCGGCGCCATCACCACAAACGACGCCGAGTTTGCCGACGCGTGCCGAAGCCTCCGTGCCCATGGCTGGGTGCGGGAGCGCACCGACCGGACCGCCCGTGAGGCCGACCACCCCCACATCGATCCACGCTTCTTGTTCCTTTCGCCGGGATTCAACGTGCGGCCCATGGAAGTCTCAGGAGCGATGGGCCGCGTCCAGCTGCGGCGCCTCGACGACTTTGTGGCCCGGCGCCGCGCCAACCATCAGCAGTGGTGTGCACTGATCCAAGATGCCGAGCTGCCGATCGACGTCTTCCCCGAGCTTCCCGGCACCACCCACGCCGCGTTCGGCTTTCCGATGATGCTGCGCGAAGATGCCCCCCTCGACCGGCCAGCACTCTGTGCAGTCCTCGAGGCGAAAGGCATCACCACGCGACCGATCTCGGGCGCCAATCTCGCACGCCAGCCTGCGTTCGACAAAGTGCCGGGCGTACGCGTGGAGGGGGATCTGTCCGTGGCCAATGCCATTCACGACCGCGGCCTGTTCGTGGGCCAGTCGCATGCGTTTGACCACCGCCATGGCGAGCTTCTGCTCGACGCCCTCCAGGCCGCGTTCTGACTCCGCAAGCGGCTCAGGGTCCGGCGTCGCGCTCAAGCAGGTGCAACCACCCCAGGATCAACTCGAGCTGCTCCTCGAGCGATGCCGTCGCGATCCTGCGGTTCCAGCCTTCGACCAGGGGCCGCGTCAATTCCGAGGGCGATGGGCCGATTGCGTCGAGCGCTTGATGGAGGAGACCGGCTCCACTCAGCCAGGCCGCTGTGCCGGTGGGCTGCAACGCCTCCACCTGCCAGGCGAGCAGCGCCGTAGCCCGATCCTCATCGCCGCTTGCCCACGCCACAGAAAAGAGTCTCGCCAGACCTGCATCCAGAGACGGAGAGACGTCGGCTTCTCGAGCCTCTGCGAGCGCGCTCGCCACCTCTTCGCCGAGCGATGCCGCCCCTTCCCCTGCAGGCATCCGGGTCAAGCATCGGGCCAGCAGGTGCGCCCGCACATCGGGCTCCGCCACCATGCGTGCGTACAGCACGGCCAGCTCCGAGAATCCCCCAGCGAGGAGCGCATCGACCGACCACTGCTCGTACCGCTGCGGACCGTCCGCTCCGGAGAGCCACGTCATGCGGGGACCGTCGTCGCCCAGCGCACGCAACAGGTGTTCCCATGCGCCATCGCCATCGCCACCGAGCGCATAGAGCAGTCCGGCCAGCAGCCTCGACTCGTGGTCTTCTTCGTGCCGGTCGGCGGCCGTCGCGAGCACTTCCGCCACGCGAACAGCACGGTCTGGACGCTCCCCGGCCACATGCAACAGACCGAGCGCATGAGCCCAGGCGCTCGGCACCGCAGGATGGCGGGCGATGATGCGAGCAAGCGGAACCGCAAGCACGGGGTGCGCGAGCGCCACCGCCAGCACCGACGCCCACGGCCCCCTGTGCGGAGGATCCGGAGGCAGGGGATTGCCCGACAAGCGGTCGAGCAGGCTCTGCCAGGTCACGGATGCGGGACCTTCGCCCACCCTCGAGATCTGGTCTTGCGTGACCGCACACAGCACCGCCACCGCATCAGGGTCGTTGCCCGGACAGTCGCCCGCCAGCGACACGGCTCGGCCCCACGCCTCCAGCGCAGCCGAGAGTGCAGGAACCTCCAGGAAGACCTGTGCCAGTCGCGCAGCCACCCGCGCGGCTCCCTTTGTGGCTGCAGGTTCCGGCGACTCGCCGAGCACCGCATCAACCAGAGACAGAGCTCGGTGGGCCTCCGGCCCGAGACGGGGGCCGGGCCGATGGGACTCGAGCACCGCCAGAGCGGCTCGCGTGCGCTCAGAGGCACGCTCCACAGCCGAGACGGCTTCGCACACCATCTCCCAGCCGTCTGCGGCTGGCAGAAGACGTGCCAGTGCAGCGACCGAGCGAACGTGGTGGACCGTGCCACGACGAAGCTCCCGCGCAACGGCGGCTGCAGCGCGATCATCGCCCAACACCACGAGCAAGGTGCAGAGGTCTGCTCGTGCAGAGTCTGTGCCCACCCAGTCGGGCAGGACGGGGCGCCAGCG
Source organism: uncultured Pseudomonadota bacterium (assembly GCA_913044235.1). GTDB lineage: Bacteria > Myxococcota_A > UBA796 > UBA796 > UBA2385 > CAJWOS01. The sequence continues at coordinate 16,076 of CAJWOS010000009.1, read as the reverse complement.
ACCGGGGAGGTCCAGCGCAGCCACCGCGCCATGGGCATGTTCCAGCGCCACTTGCAGGCCACCGAGGGCATCCCACTTTCGGGCCCGCACCACCTGCAAGTGCGCTCGATGGGCGGGAGAGTCGAGCTCCGCGATCATCCGCTCAAGCGTGGGACCATCGTCGAGATGGACTGCAAAGAGGGCCACGCGGTGAATCGCAGCCAGGCGATCGCTGGTGTGCTCCGGATGTTCCAGCGCCACATCGGCCGCACGCTGCAGCAGCATGACCGGGCTTGGCACATCGGTGGACTCGGGCACAGACAGCTCCCATCGAGACGCGGCCCTGCTTATCCCCTCCTCTCGCCTCTTGCGGAAACGACTCCCGCTCGCGCAGCGGAAAACCGGCCCACCGCGAGTCCTCCTTCCCCAGCCCCGGCCGGTTAGCCCCACCATCCATATGGATGCCCCCGAAGCGAACCGCCGGGCATCTACTCCCCGGTCTGCAGCAGAGCCGTCGATGAGCACCGCCCCACCGTCCAAGCCTCCCGTCCGCTCTGCCACGACGCAGCTTCCGGCCGTGCCGGGTACACGCTCGCTGGCATCGGTCACCCCATTCGGCTGGAACCTCCCTGGCGTCCATCCCTGGCGTTCCCTCTGGTCCACACTCGTCGACAACCTCGACAACCTGCCAGCCGCATGGTCCGTCCTGGCCCACGGCGTCTGCGACCGCTCGAGTCTGGGCGTGGCTGGGCTGCACGATGGCCTCCCAGGAGGCTTCCACATCGACGAGACTCGCCGGCATCAGGTGCGGTCGCATACCCAGCCCCCCATCGCTCCCGCCGACCTGCTCGAACTCCCGCGCCTGCGGGCAATGGCTCCATCCGCGATGGCTCGGCTCGGCCGTCTCGCGTCGCCATACATCCACCGAGCAGGCGACCGTGGCTTCACCAAGGTGGGATGGGACGAGGCCCTTCGCGCCATCGCGGCCGCCGTGCCCAAGCCCAACGGCAAGCGGATGGCCTTCCTCGCTGGCGAGGAGAGCTTGTCGATCGAAGCCGCCTACGCATTGTCGAAGACTGCGCGCCTGCTCACGAGCGCCCACGTCGACCTGCTGCCGCCCAGTCCACCCAGCGACCTCGAGGCGACCCTCGGCGCGGCGCTGGGGACCCCACGGTCCACCGCTTCAACCGAAGACATCCTCGACGCCCAAGTGGTGTTTGTGGTCGGCACACAGCTGTCCACCGCCGAGTCGCGCGCCCGCGCATTGCTGCTCGCTGCCAAGCGCCGTGGTGCGCGCATCGTGGTGATCAATCCCGTGCAAGAGCCGGCCCTGGCCCAGGTCCGAAGCCAGACCCACCTCCCTGCCGCACTGTTCGGCGTGCGGCTGGCCGACGACTTCGTCGAGGTCGCTGCGGGCGGCGATGCTGCGTTCTTCACCGGTGTGGCCAAGGCCATCGTCGAGCGAAAGGGCTCTGACACCACCTTCGTTCACACACGCACCAATGGCCTCGACCACCTCAGCGCCGCGCTGGCTGCGCACACCTGGTCCCAGCTCGAGGCCGCTGCAGGGTGCCCCCGCCGCGACATGGAATGGGTGGCCGAGCTGGCCGTTCGCGCCGAGCGTGGCGTCACCCTCATCGGAACGGGCCTCGCCCGTCATCCACACGCAGCGGCGGCCGCTGGCGCCCTCGCAAACCTCCACCTGCTGCGCGGCTGGTTCGGCACGGATGGGACCGGCATCCTGCCACTCGCCACCTCTATCGGACGTCCTGGTGCCCAGCTCGTCGGCGTCGCCCCGACCCACCTGCCCAATCACGAGGTGATCGGTCCGGGCACCGCGGCAGAGCTCTCGAAACACTGGGGTGGGCACTTCGTTCCTGTGAAGCCCGGACAGTCGGCCACCGAGCTGCCTGCGCTCGCGACGCAAGGCGAGCTCGACTTGCTCGTGTGCCTCTCCGCCCACCTGCAGCGCGACCTGCGCACCGTTCAAGCCTTCGAGCACGTGGGGGTTCGGGTGTTTCTCGACACCGTGGTTCGGCCCTCGATGGCCCTCGAGGGTGCTGCCCTCACCGTGCTGCTGCCCATCGATGGCTTCTATGCACAGGCCGGCGGCGCCACAGTGCACACCGCCGATGCCCGGATTCGATTCAGTCCGCAGGTGCTGCCCAGCCTGCCCCTCGCCCGCCCCCCATGGGAAGCCCTCGCCGCTCTGGCCACCACCCTCGATCCCGAGCTCGAGACCGCGCTCTACTGGCCCGACGCCGCCGCGATTCGTCGAGAAGTTGCCACGGTTGTGCCCACACTTGCGGGGATCGACGCCCTCTCGAGCGCAGGAGACTGGATCCAACCCGGCGGACGCCACGCGGGCACCGAGACCAGCTTTCCCACCGCGTCGGGTCGGGCGGATTTCGTGCCGGTCCCGCTGGCCTCAGCCCCGCCGCTCCAGGTGGTGCCCCGTCGCGCCCCTCCAGTAGACAGCACCGACCGCAAGGCCGTTCTCATCTCGCACACCGATGCCAAGCGAGTGGGCCTGCACCCCGGTGATTCGGTACGAGTCACCACCGATTCCGGCCAATTTCAAGGGCGCGCACGGCTGATCACCATGCCCGCCGGAGCCGTGCACGTCTGTCTTCCCGAAGCCGCGGATCTGTTTGGCGATGCAGCGGCCCAAGAGCCCACCACTGCTGCCATTACCCGCGGCCACACATGACCCCCTCGGCCACCCGCACCGTCCATATGGTCCGGCATCACGCCGCGGAGCCCACATCTGGCCCCATCGTCGACGAGCTCGCCGTCGAAGAGCCACTGGAAATGCGTGTGGAAGGGCAGTCGGTGGCCGTCACGATGCGCACCCCTGGTCACGATCTCGATCTCACGACAGGGTTCCTGCTCACCGAAGGTGTCATCGACGGCTTCGACGACATTCGAGCGATGGCCCACGTCGACAACCCCGCAGCACCCAAGGGCAACACCGTCAACACTCTCCTTGCGGCAGGTGTGCCGGCGGCCCGCGCACGCTCCGCAGACCGCACCTTCTACGCCAGCTCCAGCTGCGGCCTGTGCGGCAAAGCCACCATCGACCGGGTGGTTGCAACCTTCGATCCCCTCCCGCCAGCCCCCACCCTCGACTTGTCCATGCTATATGCGCTGCCTGCTCGCCTGCGCGCCCGGCAAGACACCTTCGACCGCACAGGCGGCTTGCACGCCGCAGGCCTGTTCCAACATGACGGCACTCTGCTGCTCATCCGCGAAGACATCGGCCGACACAACGCGGTCGACAAAGTCATCGGCGCTGCCACGCGTGCCGAGCTCGACCTCGGATCCACTCTGCTCGTGGTGAGTGGACGCGCCGGCTTCGAGATTGTGCAAAAAGCCGTTGTGGCAAGAGTTCCTGTGCTGGCGGCGGTGGGTGCGCCCTCGTCGCTCGCGGCCGACCTCGCCCATCGAGCAGGGATGATCCTGGTGGGGTTCCTGCGCCCAGACCGGCTCAATCTCTACGGCGCGGTCGAGCCGACGGCTCCGGAAACGACCCCTTTTCCCCCACAACCCGAATAAACCTCCGACACGAGCAGTCCCCTCGCCGCCTGCCCCGTGAGACCACCGTCCGGACTCACTCGACCCTCGCACCAGGAACCTGTGATGGCATACCAGCTGCGCATTCCCGCCATCCTCCTGCTCTTCGGTTGTCTCGCATGCGACGACGACACCGGCAAGAACGCCGGAAACACAGGAATCTGCACCGATCTCGATGGCCTGCAGACCTGTTGGAACACAGGCAACACCAACAATCAGGGGATCCTCCCCGTCAGCGTAAACGTCAACAGTGGCGCGGGCGCCTTCCTCCTCACGGCGTTCGTCACCGGCGATGCCTACCCCTCGGTCGAAGCCATACGGTCCCCCGAAGGCAGCCGGGAGCTCTACTGGGACGACTGGTACACCAGCGACTACAACCTCACCGCCGGGATCCTTCCGCTCGGCAACGAGATGATGATCAACTGGCCCATCCGGGCCGAAGACCCCGCCCTGTCAGCCGGCAGGTACACCGTCGACGTCGCGGTCATCGATACAGAGGGCTACTACCAGCTGGGCAAGAGCGTCACCTACTACACCCAGGTCAAGCAAGACGACAGCTTCTCATCCGGCACTGTCCAGGCCCGCATCGTCTACGTAGACGACCTCGGCGACAACGCCACCATTACCGGCGCTACTGAGGATGCGGTCGCCATCTGGCGGGCCATCTGGTCTACCTATGGACTCACCCTGTCGGTCGACTACGACACGCGGCCAGAGGTCGATGCGGCCATCCCATCGATGACCGAGGGCAGCGAAGACATCAGCGAAATCTCCGCCACCGGCACCGATGCCGACATCACCGTCATCATCTGCGACACGGTGGGAGGCACCACACAGATCTATGGGGAGTCCGGCGGGATCCCCGGCACACTCGTGGAAGGCAGGCAATCGGCGGTGGCGCTGTCCTGGATCACCAACGCCGGTGGGGACGGCACCTTCAGCACCAACGACATCCAGGTCTACGGCGAGACACTCGCCCACGAGGTGGGGCACTACATGGGCCTCTTCCATCCAGTCGACTTCAACGGCAACCGTGCCCAGTACTGGGATGCGCTCTCGGACACCGACGAGTGCAACACCACCGCCGCCTGCGATGCCAGCCTCGGGGAAAACAACATGTACCCCTACCCAGTGTGCATCGGCTTCAACAATTGCCTCGACCAGCAGAGCCTCTCCACCGGTCAGGCGGGCGTTCTGCACCGCTACACGGGCGCGTTGTAGACGCTCCGGTGCCGCCCGCTACCGCATGCCTTCCGCTCAGTCTCGGAGTCCCCATGGTCTTCCTGCTCGCCCTCGCCGCCCATGCCAGTCCCGCCACGCCCACCGAGAGCCAGAGCGCCCTCTACCAGGCGATGACGCCCCGCCACCTGGAGCAGTCCTGCTCAGCGCTGAGCACCCTGTCTGCCACCCCCCAGGCCGACTTCGTCTGGCTGGCTGAAAACGCCGAGCGCCCCTCCTGGGTGGCCATCCGATCCGCCGAGTGCGTGCTGGAGCTGTACGCCGAGCCCGCGGCCGCCGATCTGACCCGGTGGATGCAGTCGCCGAACACCCTGGGCCTCGCCCTCACCACGGTCCACGCCATGGACGGCGTGCCCGCCTCCGTGGCTCGACCAGTCCTCGAGGCCGGTCTGGCCGGTCCCCTCGCCGACGAGCTCCGGCCCCGGATCCAGCGTCTCGCCACGCCCGAGCTGCGCTTGCTCGCCGAGACACCGCCGCCAGCCAGCCCGTGAGTCCATCGAGCTGCCGGTCATCCTCCACGAAAGAAGATCGCGGGGCTTGCACCTTGGGGCCCGCACATTAATAGGCCGGGGTCGTGCCGACATAGCTCAGTTGGTAGAGCAAGCGGCTGTTAACCGCTGGGTCACAGGTTCGAGTCCTGTTGTCGGCGCCACATCTTCAGAACCCCAGGTCGAATGACTTGGGGTTTTGTCGTTGGTGGTTGGCTGCTGTGGTTCTGAGCCACCGGTTGTCCCGAGTGACCGCCCCCGGTCACCCCGACCAGTCTGACCTCGTCACAAACTCCGCAGTCGTACCTGACTCACTCCTCTTCCCTCGCTACGGCAAAGCCCCCCTTCGCCAGCTCCGCTGCAACCGCAACGACTTCTGCGAGCGGTGGCGCGTCCAGCTTCGACTTCCGGACGAAGCCCTTCCACTGGGCCCGCTTGTCCGCCTCCTCGGCGAAGGATGCCGTCAGCCCTTCCGGCAGCGTGGTGGGCACTGGCGTCCCGCGACGGACAAAGGTGTGGCGAATGGCCACTCCGAGCTCATCGGCCGTCACCACCTTCAATCGCTAGGCCGACCACAGGTCCCAGTAGTCCTTCATCCGACTATTCGCGAAGCCCAGTACGACCACTGCATGGAGCTTTTCCGCAAGGGTGGCTGCGGCAGGGTAGCCCAGCAGCCTGGGCGCTCCGAGGTCCAGCAGCTGCGGGTACTCAATCCAGGTGGGCGGCGGAACCACCGCATCGCCAAAGCCCACATCCACCTGCATGCGAAGCCGCATTCCCGCCAGCTCAGCGGTGAAGGAGAGCCGCACTCCCACGTAGGCAGCTTCGACGGTGATCTCCTGGCCACGGAGAGAGCTGCCGTCAAAGTGGATGCCATCCTCCACCTGGACCTCGAGGATGGCCCGCATGCGCTCCACCACCGCCGCAACCGAGCGTTCGCCCCGGCCGAGCAGGTCGATGTCCCGAGTGATCCGTGCGTACTCGCCAGCCCACGTGAGGGTCATGAGGCCGCCCTTGAGCACAAAGCGTTCGGCATGGGCCGAGCGGCTGAGACGGAACAGGAAGCGCTCCATTGCATAGAGGGTGGCGAGTTCTTGAAAGGCACGGCCCTCCTTGCGGGCCCGATTGAGCAGCCGCTGCCGGACCGAGGCCGCCACATTCGTGAGGGCACGGGGCGTCATGAAAGCGCCTCGAGGTACGGCCGCATGACCGCCTGCACCCGATTGACCCGCGCCATCCGATCCAGCTGGGCCGGGGTGGCTGCACGCGACGAGAGCGCTAGCTTGAGGGCATCGAGCGCGGCCTCCAGACCGATCCGGCTTCGAAACTTGAAGGCGTCTGCGACGGACTTGGCTGGCGTACTGAGACGCATCGAGACACCATCAAGCTCCCGCGTCTCCACCCCCGCTTCGTAGCTCTTCGCGGAGAAGTGGTAGACCTCGAGCGGCGGGTGGTCGAGGCGGCTCGGATGGACCCCACGGGGGAGTGCCACATGCACCGCCCTAGGGAGCTCCAGTGTGAGTCCGTGCAGATGCAGTGCGGTCACGAGGCACAGCACCGCCTTCGGCATCCGGGTCGCCACCACGACGAGGTCGGGCTCGGTGAGCGGCAGATCTGCGAGTCGGAAGACACCCCGGCTCAGCTCGATGAACCGGCCATCGTCCCGCGCAGCGTAGATGTCGCGTGGATGCAGACCCGCTGCGCGCAGGTCACGCGTGCGGGCAGTTCCACCGAGCCGGGTGAGCACGGCGACGGCGCTGGATGTGCTGGATTGAATCGTAAACATTTAATCTATTTGATAGCAATAACGATCCATGGTGTCGACCGACGACTCACCCCATCCGAAAAAATCCGACCCGAAACACCCGCACCGCTCCCCAAGAATTTTGTGACCCCCTCCCCTCGGGGCGCCACATCTTCAGAACCCCAGGTCGAAAGACTTGGGGTTTTGTCGTTGGGGAGAAGCACACCCCCACACCGCTCACCCCACCGTCGCTTCCACCGCGTCGCCCACCACACGCCAGTCTTCTACCTCCAGCGCCTCAACCAAGTACGGCGCCGCCATCGCCGCCACCGCTTCGGCCGACAGCACGCCATCCGGCCCCACCGACAACAGGCCCACTCGAGCCGCAGCATGCACCCGCTCGCCCACGAGGAAGTGACTCTCCAGCAGCAGAATCCGCCCGTCCACCCCAACGGCCCGGGTGTCGAGGAGGTAGGCCGCCCCGAGCCGCAGCTCTCGCCGGTAGGTGATGTGCTGGTGGGCCATCACCACGGTCGCCCCCTGTGCACGCCATGCGTTCAGGGCCCCACTGCGGACCACGAGGTCGAGGCGCCCCGCCTCCATCACCTGCGGATAAACCGACTGGTTCATGTGCATGTTCAGGTCGATCTGCGTGGGCCAGACTCGCTGCTGCAGTCGCGACACCTGCGTACGGTCCCGGGCTGCCCAGGCACGAAGGTACGCCGGGATGATGCGTGCAAGGTAGGAGAGCATGGCTGTCGGTAGCCTGGGCCCGCGAGCGATGCCCGAAACCCATCGACAGGGCCCAGGCTGCCACGCCCCGTCATCCGAAGCCCATGACAGCGGCCCGTCCTGCAAACGCACCGCGTGATGCTCAAAGAATCCGAGGCGGTTAGCCGTGCCCACCCATCCGGCAGGGAGTCTTCCGAATGTCCGACGCACAGGCCGTGCCCCCGAAGCAACACTTCGACTACCGCACCCGAGATGCCCGCCGCTGGGCCCGTATCGAGCAGCTGTGTGCCACCCATGGCATCGGTATCGAGCAGCTGCTCAAAGACTTTCCCGCCTTCATCCGACGCCGCGAGCTGCCCCGCTTCCTGGCCCACACCAAGCTCTTCGAGCACGTGATCGACCTGCCTGGATGCGTGGTGGAGCTGGGGGTCTTCAAGGGGGCGTCGCTCATGACGTGGGCAAACTTGATGGAGACCTACTGCCCCGGCGACCGCTTCCGGATGATCTACGGCTTCGATCACTTCGGGGGCCTGTCGGACTTTGCAGAAGAAGATGGCAAGCAGCACAACGAGCGCAACCAGGGCAAGGTCGAGGGAGGCTGGCAGGCGCCGGCCGAGATCGCACGCACGATGGTGGAGCTGTTCAACGAAGATGCAATGATCCCGAACATCACCCGCGTGAAGCTGGTGGAGGGAGACCTCTTCGAGACCCTGCCCAAGTTCCTCGACGACCACCCCGGCCTGAAGATCTCGCTGCTGCACCTCGACGTCGACCTGTACAAGCCCACGAAGTTCGCGTTCGAGCGACTCTACCCCCTCGTGGTGGAAGGCGGTGTGGTGGTTCTCGACGAGTACGGCCTGGTTCCCTGGCAGGGCGAGACCAAGGCCATCGACGAGTATTTTGCCGACCGTTCGGACCGTCCCATCATTCGGAAGTTCCCGTTTTCCGTGACCCCGAGCGGGTACTTCATCAAGGGACAGCGGTGACGGACAGCATCCCTCGCCTCGCCGCTGCAACCCTCGAACCGCAGCAGGTCCATGCGGCCATTCGCGACGTGGGATGCGTGCTGCTCGAGGGCGTCTTCACGACCGAAGAAGTGCAGCGTCCGCTCGATGCGTGGTGTGAGATCTTGCGTGCCTGGCTGCACGAGCATGGTCATCCCGCGGCAGACAGCACCGACCCGGAGGCGCTTCACGACGCGATTCGCGCAGTCTCTCCAGACGCGGCGCAGGTAGCCCTCGGCCTGGGGCGAGATCTTCCCGACTACATCCACCTGATCAGCCACCCCAAGCTGCGGGCACTGGTGGGCGCCGCGATGGGCAGCACCAACCACCAGCTGGCCTTCGACCACTGCTTGATGCGGGTGGACCGCCCCCTCTCGGATGCCACCAACTTCACCTGGCACCAGGACTACACCTACAACGTGCTCTCGGAGGACGCGGTCACCTTCTGGATTCCGCTGGTTCCCATCACAGCCGAGATGGGACCGCTGAGCGTGGTTCCAGGGAGCCACGGCACCATCCGACCTGCCCGGATGGTGAGCGACGCCCCACGCTTCGACCCGAACCGCCTGCCTCTGGTGGTCGACGCCGCGCAGCAAGCCGACTGGGAAGCGCGCCGGGTGGAGGTCTACCCGGTATCCCCCGGAAGCCTCCTGCTGTTTTCGTGCACCCTGCTGCACCGCAGCGGTCCCAACCGATCCAACCGCACCCGGTTCGTGGCCAATGGCCGCTACGGTCGCTTCGACGACGCCGCCCTGGTGCGGCGGAACTGGTACACCGCCCGCACGAAGTACCCCCACTTCTTCGCACAGGCCCATCCCGACCTGGTCCACGAGTAGCGCCAGCCACACAGGGCATCCGCTCGCGCACACCCAACCCAACGGCATCGCGGCCCGCGCCCACGGGCCGAGGTCCCTCACCTGCCGCTCACCGTCCGGGAATCGTGGACCACTTCTCCTGCAGGAGGCGCACGGTGAGAAAGACCACCGCAGCGACTGCGAACAGGTTGATGCCGAAGCCCCATGGCGCGGCCGGGTTGAGGAAGAAGGTCTCGAAGCCGGAGCCGAGGTTGATCCCAGCGTAGAAGTTGACCCCATCCTGGAACATGACCGTGACCGGCACTGCGAGGCCGCTGTACAGCGAAAGGGTCGCCAGCGGTGAGCTCACAATGGGCACCTGCAGCAGCCAGAAGGGCAGTGCAGCCCATAGCGCAGCCGGGTGCTGACGGCGCAGCGCGATGCCCGTGCCCACGCCCCAGGCGAAGCACAGAGCCACACCGCCACACAGCGCACCGGTCCACAGCAGGTTCACGAAGGGCAGGGCGCCCGAAGCGACCGTGGCGAGGCCGTACCAAGCGGTGAGCAGCAAGCCGAACGCACTTCCGAGCAGCGAGAGGGTACCCAGAGCGCGGGTGAGCCTCGTGGAGAGGGAGGGCGATGCTTCCGCCACGACCGCGGGCGCTTCAACGACGACAGGCAGGACACTGGGAACGGGGACTGTGGTGACCATCTGGAGGCTCCTTTGCTTGGGCATCCTGCATCTGTGCACCGCTTTGCTGCACGGCTGTTGCAGGTGTGCTGTACGCGAGCGGAGCGATACCGACGCCTCCGAAACCCACATCGCGCGGGGGGAAAGAAAGCCAAGCCACCCGCCGTACGTTCGCTTTGACTTCCACCGGAACTTTCGGTCTACTCGCAGCGACCGATCATGGGGTCTTCCGCCCCATCACCGGCATCCGCTCCGCAGGCGGGCGCCACCACGACACACCCCAAAGCCCCTCCCCCGGACCAACCCAAATGGATCTGAGACGCATCACCGGCACCCTCGGTCTGACCGCAGTCGTCATCCTCGCGATCCTGTTAGACTCCTCCTTGATGGGCTTCTTGGACATTCCAAGCTTGCTGATGACCATGCTCGGTGGGATGGCGGCCTGGGGAGCCATGTCGGGGCGCGGCGTGGCGACCCTTGCCCAGACGCTCCGCTCGGAGAACGCCTCGGCCAGCGATCTCGCGGCCGGCATCGAGACGGTGCGGGCTGGAAAGCGGTCTTTTTGGATGGTGAGCATTGCGGGCACCCTCATCGGCTTCACGCAAATGCTGCAGTCGCTCGACGACCCGAGTGCCATCGGCCCCGCGACGGCAGTGGCCTTTCTCACGATCTTCTATGCACTGCTCACGAACCTCTTTGTGCTCTCTCCGGTGGAGACCCGCCTGCGAGAGCGCCTCTGCATGGCGCACGCACCGCCGCTCCCTGTCTCTCGGCTCGACGACGACCTCGCCCACTCTCGGAAGGCCATGGACGCCTTGAAGGCTCGTGTCCGCTCTACCACCGAACAAACCCGCTGAGCTGCAGCACTTCCCGGAGACTCCATGGACTGGCCACGACACGCTGGACGCACAATGCTCGGCTTGCTGGTGCTTGCGGCGATGCAGCTCGGGGGTCCGCTGCAGATCTTTGTGCACCTGCCGAGCGCCATCGTGCTGGGCTTCGGCACACTCGCGGCATGGGGCCTGCTGTCGGGCCGCGCCCTGCCTTCTCTGCGACGCACCCTCGCCGCGCCCAGACCCTCCCCCACCGAGCTGGCCACGGCGAGGGTCACGGCGCGCGCCGGACGACGAGCGCTCTGGTCTGTGACGTCGGCTGCCGCCGCAGTCCACCTGATCCAGCTCATGATGTACATCAACGACCTGAGCGCAATTGGACCGCTCATCGCAGCGCTCTTCCTCGGTCCGCTCTATGCGCTGCTCCTCGACTGCACCGTGCTCAGCTCCGTCGAGCAGGCCGTTGTGCAGAAGGCCGCTTCGTTGGGTGTTGCCGACACCGTGATCGATACCGCCGAGCGGTCCGCTCGCCCCCGCTCGAGCCGCACCCAGGCGCAGCACTGACGGTCTCGCGCAGGAGCGTGCCTGAGCGCCCGACGTAGCGACGACACACAAAACACCCCGACACGAGCTGGGCATGCCGGGGCGAAGTCATCGGTGTGGTCGCGCAAAGGGCTTCGCCGCGCCTCCGGGCTTCAGGGCACACCCATGATCAAGTCGTAGACCTCGTTTGTGGAGCCGGTGGCGATGTAGCCCATGTCGGCGCCGCCGGAAGCCACGGGCTCCGCGGTCTCGTTCAAGGTGCCGTCGAGATCGGTGTCGGCGTAGGCCCACAGGTACAGGTCGGCGTTGCCGGGGACCATCAGGAAGTACGACACCTCGGACTGCCCTGTGAGGTCGGCCCAGGTGAACTCGTTGTAGTCGAACGAGTTGGAGATGACCGAAGAAGTGCTCACACTCGTGTTCGGACGGTACTTGAGTGCGGTCACATAGATCGACGTGCCTGGATCCAGGTCGTCAAAGGTACCGGTGCCGTACCGAACGGTTCCCGAGAGGACCACGAAGGGCACAAGCTCGATGCGGTTGTCTTCTTCTTCACCCGTCGTGGCGTTCAGGATGGGGATCTGAAGCTCGTAGTCGGTGAGGTCAGCTGTATCTACGTAGATGGGGTTGCCGTTGGTGTCGGGAGCCACCACGTAGGCACCGCTCGTGTCGTCGGGATCGAACAGGCCGTTGTCGTTGCTGTCGATGGACCCCAGCAGCTGAACCGATCCGAGCGACGGACACACATCGGTCATCGCGTAGTCCCCCGAGGCACTGCTGGCCCCATCGCCCGTGATGTCGAAGATGTCGTAGTGAATCGGACCGGTACCATCGATGTTCGCGAGCATGGCCAGTCCGCGGCCGGTGTAGTCCGACCCGACGGTTGCTGGACCGGACACCACAAGGTTGCAGTCCTCGTCCGAGCCACCGCTGCCACTCGAGCCGCCGCTCCCGTCGCTGCCCCCACCATCGCTGCCACCCGAGTCACCACCCGATCCGTCCGGATCGTACTCCGCAAGAATGGTGATCTCCACGTCGGTGATGATGGCGCCATCGGAGATTTCCGCCATGGACGGCCACACACCGAGCGGCTCAGACGACTCGATGATGGTGTTGCCGTTGGCATCCAGCGATGCATAGACCCGAAGCTCACCGTCGTCATCCATCGTGACGGTCATCTCAAAGGGGTTTGGTCCGAATCCTGGCGTGTCGACGGTGTCGGTGCCGCGGAAGACTTCTCGGCCGTCGTCCGCCGGGTCATCGTAGCCGCCCACGAAAATTGCCCCATAGGGGAAGGAATCGACCTCGGAAGAGTCGAGCTCCACAGCTTCTCCCTCGACCACCTGGTACATCTCCACGGTGACCGTGCCCGAGACCGTTGCAGTGATCGGGTCTGGGACCTCGGTGCCGGTTCCGCCACTGCCACCGCTCCCGTCGTCACCATCTCCGGCATCATCGCCGCTGCCGCCAGCGTCGCTCCCGCTGCCGGTGCCGTCTTCACCGTCGCTGCCGTCTTCACCGTCGCTGCCGTCGCCGCCATCGCCATCGTCACCAGCGCTGTCGGTTGCGCCATCCTCACCGTCCGGCACGCTGTCTCCAGTATCGACACTGGGCTTTCCGTCTCCTGGCCAGTCGAGCTCCACGTTTTTGCAGCCGCAGAGAAGCACGAGCAAAAAGGCACCACGGGTGTAGGACATCACAACTCCAGAGAGCTTGGGTATGCGCGGGGGGCGCGAAGAGGGCACCACGAGTGCCGAAGCCGAAAGTCAGATGCGAAAGGTTCGAGGAGAAGTCAGGCTCATGGCGCGGCCTCCGCGATGGGCCGAAGCTGCTCGGCACGTACGGTGTAGCCTTCACTCAGGTACTGCCGTGCGGTCTCGGCGGCCGCGAATCGGTCGCCATCTCGCAGCTGCAGTTGCACCTGACGGGCCAGCAGCTCACCGCGCAGCGGGTCGCCCGTCGCGGAGTAGTGCACCCCACGGCGAATGCTGGTTCGGATGCGCTCGGAGTCCCCATTGGCCGCAAACAGACGGTCGATCTTGTAGAGCCACTGGCCCGCCGAGACGGGTGCACACGTGTGCGACTCTCCAGCACGGAGCGTAACCTGGCCACTGGCTTCACAGTCGACTGAAACCACACCATGATCAACCAAGACGTGCGATCCGTCGGCATCTCGCGTGACCGTGAACTCCGTTCCGATCACCGAGACCACCCCCTCGCGCGTGTGTACGCTCAGGTCGATTCCCTGCTCGGGCATCACACTGCTCGTGAGGGCACCCTCTTCCCAGTCGATTCGGACCACCTTGCCGTCCCACGCCGCCGCACCCTGACCGCCGTAGTCCAAGACCACTTCCTCGAGCGGCTGCAGTTGGCTCACGCCGGCGAGCGCATGGGCCCCACTGGCCGCGGCCACCGGCGCAGGGGTGGGGTTGAGGCCGACCGCAAGCAACGTGACTGCAGCAGCGGCAAAAACCACTGCTCCAGGGGCATACCGACGCCAGGGCAAGCCTCGGCGACCGTGGGCTGCACGGTGTGCAGACAGCCGAGACGCGAGACGCGAGACCTCGAGACCTGTGGGTTCTTCAAGCTGACCCAGCAGGACCTGGATCCCACGCTGCTCTGTGGCCTGCGCACGGATGCGCGCCTCGAGCCGAGCGACTTCGTCTTCGCGGACTGGTTCCAGCTCGCGGAGCAGATCATCGACAGAGCTCATGAGGCCCCCACTGCGAGAACGAGTCCACGCGGCCACAGTCCATCTTCCAGCGCCAACTTCCGCAGCGCCGCACGCCCGAGCCGCAGCCGACTCTTCACGGTTCCTTTGGGAATATCGAGCATTTCAGCGGTCTCCGCATCGGAGCGCTCTTCCAGGTCGTGCAGCACGAGGACGATGCGCTGCGTCTCCGGCAGTCGCTCGAGAAGCGCCTGGACGCGCCGGGAGCAGTCATTGCTCGTGTGTTGAGCCTCCGGATCGAGCCGGGTGTCAGCCGGTTCCCAGTCCAGTATCGTGCCGAACCAAGCGCGCCGACGCAGAGAAGCGAGCCGCTTGCGGGTGATCTGGAACAACCACGCCGGAAACGCTGCAGGGTCTCGCAGACCCGAGAGTCGATCCACAACAATCACCAGGATGTCGTGTGCAGCATCTTCAGGGTCGACCGAAGGGCCCGACAAGCGCTTGCACCATCCAAGCACTACCGGCAGGCAGGCTCGGATGACCGCTTCAAACGCCAAGGCGTCGCCTTGGACGGCGGCGGCTACGCGCTCGGGAGATGGCAAGGAGGTCGGCATCGTTCCATGAAGTGCTTCGGGTCCAAAATTGGATCACAACTTCGCACATTTCCTCGGAATTTTGTTCGAACACCCCGATCCACAGGCACCTCTCACTCCGATTCCGCTCCGCTCGAGACCCGGCGAAGATGCACCTGGAGCGACAGATGAAGGGGCGTGGCCACACTCGGTGCAGCACCATCCGACCGCTCTGTGACCCGTCGGAGGCTCCAGCCGGTGAGCCCCGAAATGCACACCATTCCATCACGCGGACAGACGCCGCCCCGAACCCCGACCTGGGGCCGCAAGGCCGCTTCTACGAGCACGGAGTCCTGCCACCAACGCTGATGTTCAATGCCCACGCCCACGCCCACCTCGCTCACGCCCAGTGGCCACATGGCTGCCACTCCTGCCGTGGCGGTCCAGGTCCGACGAAGCGGTGCCTCGGAAAGCACGATGGGCGAATCCACCGCCGCAACCACCACGCCCGTGAGCGGCCCGAGCGGCCCCCTCACCTCGCCCGTCAGGTGCGGCGAGGTGCCTTCGGCGACCTGCCAGCGCGCACCGAGACCCAGACGCTGCTCAGCGGCCGGTGGTGAGCTGCGAGGCTTGGCCTCCGAGGCAGACGACTTCAAGCCGGCATCGGAGCTCGGAGGCTCGACGGCAAGCGCATCCGACGGCGCTGGCTCTGGATCGCTCGTGCGCACCCCCTCCGCGCTGGCATCGCCTGCCTCCGCTGCCGGAGCCCCTACCGGTGCCATGACGCTCGGCGGCGCTTCGGATGAGGGCGAAGCCGGGGTCGTCACAGCGGCTGCCTCCGATGCTTCAGCCGGCGAGCTCTGAGGCGTCTCCGGAGCCAAGACTTCCGGTTGAGGCGCAGGTCGGAGCTCGGATGGGGTCGCCGGTGCGGGCCCTGCGGCGGGAGGTGGTACGGGCTCTGCGGCGGGAGGGAGTGCGGGCTCTACGGCGGGAGGCGGTGGGGGCTCTACGGCGGGGGGCGGGGGGGGGTCCGGGGGGGCAATACCAGGAGGTATTGCTTTCTAAAAAAAAAACGCTTCCTTTGTTGTTCTGTTTTGGTTTTGTTTTGGGTCGTTTGCTCCACATTGGCTAATTTGGGCGGTCGAATCGGTAAACTTCCGTCCCAGATGACCCTCAAAATGTTTTTGGTTCAAAAATTGCTGTGTTCACAAAC
>CAJWOS010000008.1 GCA_913044235.1 uncultured Pseudomonadota bacterium | reverse complement strand
GTCGAGGTTCGCCTTGCAGGCGAACTTGACCATGGGCGGCGGGCCGCACATGAGCGTGACGGTGTCGGCGCCCGGGCCGGGGAGGTTCGCTGATATCATCGCCTCGTCGATGAAGCCCTTGCTGCCCTTCCAGCCCCGCCAGGTCCGGTTCGATATCGACTCGTGGGTCGGCATCCTCGCCACCCCGCCGAGCACGGACGTGTCGAGGCGCCCGAGCAGCTCGAAGAAGATCACGGCGCCCGACGGCCAGCTCGGCGGCGGATGGGGCGACGATGTGGAAGCCTGGCGACGCTGGACTCCTGTGCTCCTGGGCTTCGACGATCCCGTCGCCCGCGAAGCCCAGACCCTACTGTCCACCAACCTCTTCGAGCTGCCTCGAATGGACGGCGGCTACACGAGCATCCTCACCGATGTGGAGCACTCGAGCGAAGACTCTGCCGACACGATCACATCCATGCTGTTCTTGGAGCCCGACAGCGCCGTCTGGCAGGAGCGGGCCCGCACCCTCGTAGAGCTCTTCGAGTCCACCTGGTCTGCCACCAATGACCAGGGCTTCCGGCAGTTCCGCAGCACCTACTTCACGTCGTTCGAAGTCTCCGAAGACCCCGATCAGGCCTGCGACACGAACTACCACATCCGCGCCCTGCAGCCGGCGATCTTGCTCTGGCAGCGCACCGAGGACCCCTCCCTTGGCGAGCCCATCGCGGAGTGGATGGAGAACTGGGTGGCCGCATCCGCATCAAGTGAGCGCGGCAAGCCGGCCGGCATTGTGCCGTCCTCGGTGCAGTTTCCCTCTGGACTTCCTGGGGGGCCGGGTGCCGACTGGTGGAACCCCGGGTGCCACTACAACAACGAGACGTTCCGCTATCCGCGCTACCTCTCGGGCCTGCTGCGCACGCTCCTCCTCACGGAGCAGATCACGGAGGAGTCCGTATTTCTCGAGCCCATCGAGGCGCTCGCAGAGCTGCGTCGCTCCTTTTTAGAAGGCACTCTTCCCGAGCCCACCGAGGGCAACCTCAGCTGGGCGGTCGAGGAGACCGGCGGCGCCCTGCGCGATGTGCTGTCCAAGCGGCGACTGCTCACCGGCGACCCTCAATATGACGACCTCTTGGAGGCCGAGGGCAGCGCCTACATGCGCTACTCGCTGTCCGGCGACGAGCAGATCCTCACCGATGCCGTGACCGCGGGTCTCGCCGCGCTGTCCCACAACGAAGTGCACTTCACCTCCGAGGTGCGCTTCACCGACCGCATCTTCCAGTTCCACAACAAGTACGCCAACCAATTCCAAGATGCGCAGACCCCCACCCTCGATGCCAAGCTGCTCTACAACATGGTGACCGGCGATGTGGGCGATCATGCCATCGCACCGCTCAACGCCGTGCGGTGGCACACCGAGGCCACCGACATCGCCATCCTAGTGACCGGCCAGTCGACCGACCACCTGTCGGCAAAGCTGTTCCACTTCGGCGAGCAGCCCCGCGAGATGGGCGCGGAGCTGCTGCGGCTGACCGACGGAACCCGAGACTGGTCGCTGACATGCGACGAGGAGCGGGTCATTGAAGGCTCGGTGTCCGGCAGCGCGGAGCTGTCGTTCACTCTGCCGCCGCAGGTCTTGTGCACACTCACCATCGGAGCCGCGCCATGAATCACCGCTGGATTGCACTGCTGGCCGCCCTGGGGTGCGCCGGCTCGGACACAAAGCGCGACACCGCCTCGGAGGCAGGCCCACAGGTCACCCTGGAGGGTCAGATCACCAACCTGCTCACGGCGGCCGGGGAACGCAATGTGGAGATCTGTGTGGAGGGCACCGGAGACTGTGCCATCAGTGATGCAAACGGCAGCTATCGGGTGCTGGCAGACGCGGAGGCCGAAGTGCAGCTGGTGGTGACCCTCGATGCACATCGCGCACTCCTCGTGCCCGTGCAGACCGGATCCGACGATGCTCCCTTGCGTCCGTTGTCCCTGCTGCCTGAAGCCCTTGTGGATGCCCAGGCGGGCGCGGTGGGGGCCACCGGAGATCCCGCGCTCGGTCAGGTAGTCTTCTCCGTATCCAACGGCATTGCGGGCGACGGGATCAACATCGCCGATGTGGTGGCGACCATGGAACCCGAGAGCGGCGTTGGTGCCTTCTATCTGGGGTCGTCAGGCCTGCCCGACACCGCACTGGAAGCCACCTCCTCGAATGGTGGCGGCGGCTGGCTCGACGTGAACCCCGGCGATGCAGCACTTCGCTTCGGCAACCTCCCCGCAGGCTGCGTGCCGCTCTACGGCTGGGCGGGACCCGACCCCTTGCGCTTCTCCGTGCGGGCATCCCATGCCACGGTGCTGCGCATCGAGTGCGCAGAGGCCCAAGCCACCGGTCGCTGACTTGGTGTGCTGGCACGCCCCGGTCTCGCTCGCAGACAGCGCTTATTCGGCCGTGAACAAGCAGCGAGTCACCGGCTGGTAGATGTCCGCCAGCACATAAAGGTAGTAGACCTCGCCAGGAACCAAAGGCGACGGAGCCCCTGCCTCCGGGAAGGCCTGCGCTGCTCCATCGGGTGCTTCGCCGTAGCGGAGGCCACTGGAAATCGCAGGGGCCGTCCACTCCACATCGAGCCGCCACAAGGTGTCGGCCGGAAGGTCGAGGTTCGGCGGAACACCCGGATTATCGCTCTCCGGACCGAGTACATAGACATAGCGTGCGGCGCCGCCACTCCAGGTGACCACCCCGTCTGCGTCGACCCCCTCTCCATCGGTGCACGCACTCGGTTCGTAGGTGAGCTGGTCGTAGAGCGGTCCTCCAAATGGCACGCTGTCAGCAAAGTCTTCGCGGATCAGCCCCCGACGGGCCAGGTCCGACTCCCAGAAGGCGAGCATCCGAGCCACATCGGTCGTGGCCAGCCCCGTGGTGGCCCGGTCGAAGCCGTTGTTGTCAGCCGGCTCAAAGCGGCCGAAGGCGGTCGAGTCGATCCAGCCAGCCATCATGGCAGCACCTGGGTCGGTCAGGCTGTCGGTCCAGATCGGACCCGCCTCCACGTACCACATGCTCGGCCCGGAAGGCGCGAGCTCACTGCTGTGACAGCACATACACGCCGCAGCTTCCACCTCGCTGGTGACCCAGGAAAGCTCCTCTTGGAACGCGGGATCGGTGAGTCGAGGATCGTCATCAGCGGTCTCCCAGCCCACGTCAACGGCGTAGTAGGGCCGCTGGGTGAGCACCGGGTCGCACGATGCGTAGTCGCTGTAGTGTCGTCCGGCCTCGGTGTTTCCACTGATCGCCACCCAGGTGCAGACCTGCCCGTCGGGGCCGTCTCCTGGAGGCTCACCGTCGATGGGATCCACGCAAACCAGCTCGAAAGGCTGGAACGCCGTGCTGGAGTCCACGCCACCGCCCCCCGCAGTGCCTTCGCAGACCTCTGCCGGAACAAACTCCCCCTGGGCGAAATCGCAGCCGATGACCACACCGCCGCAGCTGTCGGGATCATCTCCGGGGAAGACGAGCGTGTTCGCAAGCGGCTCGCCCGCGGCGATGAGACACTCCCCCAAAATGGCATCCCGACTGCAGGCCGCACTCGGCACGAAGGTACCCGCGTCTGCCCCCGGCAGAGGTGCTGTGCAGTCTTCCGCCGCCGTGTCTGCTGTCCAACCCGTGCCCACGTATTCCTTGCACTCGTCCCCACTGCTGAACGGATTCACGTAGAGACAGTGCCCCTGGACACCATCCACATCCTCCAGTCCGGAGTCTGGTGTGGACTCGGACGGACCGATGTTGGACGGTGGCTCAGCCTCCTTCTCCGATCCGGAACACGCAGAAATCGTGATGATGGCAATGGGCATGAGAAAACGGTGCATGGTTCACAGTCGCTTGGGCATCGAGGAGGGAGAGAGGAGAGCGCCACACAAACCAACCCTGGCGTGAACTGGATGAAACGCTCAATCTGTGTACAATGTATCATCAAACTGTCGTCACAGGGCGATGATATTGCTGGTAATCGTCAATCCGACAGGGGTGAAACCCGCTGCTCTTCCCCACAAGGCACGATCGGTCGCCGTGTACACCGTTCAGCCCATCCGTGGTCCCATCCACTGCCACCGGCGATCGGCGCTCAGGCAGTCGACGAAGCCTTGATCTGGGCCTTCAGCTGTTTGGCCGCCAGGGCATACCCTCCGTCGGCCCCATCGACGAAGTGCACATGCTCACCGTCCCCAAAGCCCGGCACGTAGCAGGTCATCAACGACGCCCTGTTGCGGTGAAGTCCATACACGAGCCCGCTCTCTGTCCGCAGCGTTTTGCACAGCGCTTCGATGCGTTCAGCCTGCGCGGGCGTGCAGTCGATGACCATCCGCAGCATGTCGTCGAACTTCCGAAAGTCAGTGTGCGCCGGCGTTGCATCTACGTAGTGACTGAGCTTCGGCAGCAGCACTCCGAGCTTCCAGTTGAACAGGATGTACGCGAAGAATGTCTCCACGCGCCGCCGCAAGCGGGCGGTCACACTCTGGGCGAAGCGACCATCCTGAGACCACATTTCACCAAGGCTCCGGTAGGCCATCTTGGGAACCCGCACCGGGTTTGCCTGATCAGTCCCAGGGTCGAGGATGGTGTCGATCCCTGCAAGCAGTTGCCCCACCAATGATGCCTCTCCATGTGGATCCATCGCGAGAATCGCCAGCGCACAGCCACCCGCCGGCTTGATCTCCTTCCACCGGCAGGAAAGCGAAAGAAGATCTGTCTCGGCTCCTTCCACAACCGGCACCTCGTACTGGGCCCCTGCACCCTTGATGAGCCGGTCGGCGAGGCTCAGGGCACCCCCTCGAAATAGCGCCAGGGGATACTTCCCTTCCAGGAGGTATTTGGCCACCAGGACCGGCGTCCCTCGGGCACGGAGCTCTTCGACCGAGACGATGCCCACGCGCAGCACCAGCCCGAAGCGTTCCTCGGAGAGTGTTCGCAGCGCACTCAGCTCCCGTACCACCTGGGACTTGAATGCACCTGGGAACGCCGCGCTCGCTCCATCTCCGCCAAACACAAACGGAACCAACACGTTGGGAATCGCGTTGCGCATCGCCACCAGGGTTGCCGCGCCAATCGTGTTGACGTCTTTGTAGCGCCCCGCCTCTATGGCACGGGTGGAACCCACCACGTCGGTCACGACCACGAACCAGCCCTCCGGTATCTCCTGGTAGTGAGACCCATTCACAAGCTCGTTGAACGTGGAAAACCCGGCGAGCTCCTCAAAAAATTCGATGGTCATACTGCTCACCCTGCGGGTACCGCGATGATCCGGGGCGTATCCTTCTCCGCCCCATCCACGGAGCCTGGAAAAGAACATTCGGTGTCTGCGAGCGGACGCTCCCCGAGGGAGATCATGCGCTGCTCCCACTCGTCCAGCGCACACGATGATCACACCCGCGGCTGCCACTCCGTAGCACCCACAAAATCATCCCAAAGGCACCGGCATGGGTTCCTCTCGAGGCTCGGGATCGACCTCAGCTGCTGGTCTTCCGGAACTGCGCGATGTTGTCGCCCTTGCTCGCTTCGATGGAGAGCGGGCCATCGCCGCCGCCCAGCTTGAAGGACCGCACAGACGACAGCGCACCCGAGCAATTGGCACCGAAGAATTTCGACCAGCCAGCCTGTGCATTGATGCCAAACTCGATCTTCTGCTGGCTCTCACCAGCAAACGCCGGGGAGACGGCCCACTTCTTGAGCTGGTCACCGAAGACAGTGTAGGTGACCGCTTCGGGGCCGAACGAGAGACCATTGACGATGTCGGTGATCATGCCCGATTCTGAGCGAGCACCCTTGTTGGCCGCGTTCCGAATCATGTTGCCCATGGCGATGCTGAACTCGGTGGCCCAGTCGGCCCCCATCAGCGCGATGGGTGCAAACTCGCCTGCAGTCATGGTGCCGGTTGCACCCATGGCCACGAACCACTCCACAGGCTTCCCGTCTGTGCCCATGATGAAGCTGATCTTCGGGCTGATCTTGATGGGAAGCGAAGGCAGACTCATCGAGCCCGACACCGTGAAAGACGCACGGCCGAAGGAGTTCACCTCCGCATTGTCCATGTCGCCGTCTTTGTTGGTGAGCATGGTGGTGTGCGAGAGGTCGGCGCCGACGGAACCGCTGAACGCGCCCGCGGATGCGCCGGCCTCGGCACCAAGCCCGACCGAAGCGATCACCCGGTCGTACTTGTCCATCCCGTGCAAGGTTTCCTGCTTGGTGTCCTCGCCCATGATGGCGCCAGCGATGTTTTCTTTGATGCCTTCGGGAGCGCCTGCAGCGTCGCAGGCGGCTTCCATCGTGTGCCGCACCGCGAGCATGAAGAGGCGCATGATCTCCGTGGCGGAGTCGCCCTGGATCTTCAGCGAGCCCTTGAGGTAGCCCGACACGTACGCTTCGAAGTCGGGGAACCAGCCCCAGCCCTCTTGCCCAGCCTTGGCCTTCAGCTGCACCTTGGCCGCGATCATCGCGGAGTAGCCACCCGTTCTCTCTCGAGCCACCTGCAGGTCGAGGGATGGGCTGAACGTGATGTCGGCCACGCCATAGGTGACCAGCGGGATGTTTCCAGCAACCGAGATCTTGGCGAAGGAGCCCACCGTGGGGAGCGCAGCGTCCATGGCGCGGCTTGCGGCGCTCATGAAGGAGTTGGCGTCTCCCACGTCGCCGAGCGTGACCGACGGTGACTCTTCTTCTGCGGCGGGCGCCAGCTGCTGGGCAGCAGCCTGGTTCCCGCGATCCCCACCAGTGGATGTCACGGACTCATTTTCTTCCAAGACGGGAGCCCGCTCTTCCGAGGATACGCTTGTTTGCATGCGACTCTTGGACATCGCTTCGTCTCCAGGGGCTGGCCCGGCGTAGTCTACGCCAGCTGCTGCTCGAAGTAACTGGTCGTGAGGCCGATCTGTACTTTTGGGTTCTGTCGCTGCATCACGCTCAACAATCGCCAGGAGTCTGGCCGCCGAGCGGCTGCGTTGGGCTCAAGCCCGCGCAGGAGGTTGACGACCTCTTCTGGCTTGGGAGCAAGAAGCCCAAGCGGTGTGAAGATGTACGGCAACAACTGCAGAGTGAAGATGTATGGCTTGCCGGCCGTAAAGCCACCACCATAAATCGGACCGAGGATGTCGGGGCGAACGCCGAACCAACCGGACGCCTGGATGCGCTCCCAGTCCTCCGCGTCGCCTTCCACCTCCCAGCGCACCCCACGAGCCGTTCCATTCACGGAGTCCACGATCACCACCGACGGGTACCGCATGAGTACGTCGGAGAGCGGGCGCGCGATGGGATGTCGAGAAAGGGGCAACAGAAGAGTCCTCGTGACGTCTCACGCTACCATGGCGCTCCATCGCGTGGGTTTCATCACGATGACATTGACGGCATCGCGAACCATATGGTCCTGTGGACGTCTTCTGAGTGGACTCGCTGGACTGTGGACCGCCATCGAACCCCCCGCTCCGCTTCAGTCCATCCCCGCCAGCATGGTGCGGGCAGCCTCATACCGATCGTCGCCCCACCGCTCATGCGTGGCACGAATCACCTCGAGAACCGGTCGCTGCCCTTCGTCTCCCAGCAAGTCTCCCAGGGTGCCCCGCGCCGTGTGCAGCATCTTGAGGACTCCAGCATCGTGGCCATCGACCTCGAAGAAATGTGCCGAGAGCAATGCAGACTGCAGGTACAGAGCCGAATCACGAGCGGCCAGAGCGTCGGATCTCGCAGCCTCCGCCAGCTTTACCGCTTCGTTGCGACGCCCCGCCTGGGCCGCCCACTTCGATGCCTCAAAGCGAATCCAGCCGGCCACAGCACGCTCCCCGAGCTCCTCCGCATCACTGAGGATGCCTTCCAGAGCTTCATTGTCTGCACCAGGCACGCCGGCTTCACGTCCCAGGGACACCGCCATGGCACGCGCATACAGAACCGGACGCCATGGAACACCGTCACCCGCATCCGGCCGAATGTGATCCAGCGCCGCGCTCAATAGGTCGAAGGCCCGACCTGCAGCACCGCTGAGCTGCAGAGCTGTCGCAGCCCCCATCACATGCTGAAGGAGATCCGCCGGATTGCCCACCTCGTCGCAAAGCACCGATGCGGTCTGGTACAGGGATGCCGCGCCTTCATGATCTCCCCGGGCCACGCGACGCCCGGCCAGCTCGCCGAGCGCGCGGGCTTGCACGCCATGATCGCCCCCTTGCTCGGCGAGACCGGCGGCCGCCGACAGCATACGCTCGGCAAGGTCTGCGTCGCCTGCCTTGTTCTCCACCCGCGCCCACTGCAAGAGCACTCGCGCCTCGTCGACCGGTCGACCAGCCGACTCGAGTGCTCGGCGCGCATCCCCGAGCGCCGCGCGTGCGAGGTCGAGGCGACCGAGGACCAGCGACAGTGCTGCCGCCTCCATCCAGCCATCGAGCGCTTGCCCAGCGCTGGGAGCGGCTCCGAGACTGCCGATATGTTGCTGGATTTCCAGGAGGCGTGCTTCTGCCGCTGCCGTGTCGAGTGCACTCATGAAGACTCCGCTGTCCACCGCAAGCGCTGCACGAGCGGCATGCTCGGATACGCATCGAGCTGGAGCGCAGATCCCGGCAAGAGTGGGTTCCCCGTCTCTTCGATCGCCTCCATGTCGATCTTTTCATCCAAGTAAAACGGCGCCATCAGGCGTCGGTCAGCCCAACGCTGCGACGCAAATCGCGGCTGCCCGAACAGCGGATCCCGAATGCCGAACACATTCTGCAGCGCCCGCTGAACCTGACGGATCCGACTGCCCGCCCGACCGGCCAACGTGTTGAGGGCTTCCGCCACTTCGATGTCCGAAAAGGTGCCTTCCTCCGGCCGCAGGTCTCGAAGCAGCCCCGCAAGCGCCGCATCCGTGGCAATACCCACCTCGGAATCGGCCTCTGCCGTAATCACGACCAGGTTGTCGCCGCGTGCAGTCATGCGGTCGAGCACCGTGGTCGTGTATCCAAATGCCGCAGCATAAAGCTCGACTGTGGGGTTCTCAAACAGCTCCAGCGGTACGACCAGCTGCAGCCCCGTGGGGCACGCACAGCCAGTGCTAAGCAATACAGACTCGGGGAGCACCCGGACGACCCGGGAAGGACTGGAAGGGTTCATGACATCCATGGCGCGGCGCGACCGCGATTCAGTTCTTCAGCTTACCGCCACGCATCGCTTGCTTCGCAATGCCCTCGAACGATGAGCCGGAGGCATTCTTCATGGCAGACGCGACGTGTGATGCTTCCTTCTCGACCTGCGCGCCGGGCCGCTCGAGGCGAACCCCCGCGCTGCCTTGGCGGATCCCGTGGGAAGGCTGCTGGACCACGTGTGTGAGCTCGTGGGCGAGGAGGCTGTCCCCCTCAGTCGTGCCCGGTCGATACTGCCCACTGCCGAATATGATGTGGGAGCCGAAGTTGAAGGCTTGCGCATTGAAGCCCGATGCCGCTTCGTTGGCGAGACTGCCAGTGTGAATTCGCACGTTTGAAAAGTCCTGTCCGAAGGCCGAGCTCATCTTGTCCGACACGGACCCTGGAAGGGCGAAGCCGCCGGTGAACAGTCCGGAGTCAAGGCTGGCGGTACTCTCGGAGGGCATGGGCCCCGCCAAGGAGGCAAACGCTGTGCCCGTGGCACCGCCCTTCCCCTTTTCTTCTTCTTCGAGCTTTTTGGCCTCCGCTTCGAGATCGGCCAGCTCCTGGTCTCCACTGGACTTGTGCCCGGTGCGCGCCCCATGGTGCTGGCTGGCCCACGAAGACATCGAGGATAACGCACCCGAGTGCGTGGAGGTCGCACTCGCCTTTCGGCTTTCCAGATCGGCGATGCGAGCATCGGTATCGGCCTGTGCCTGGTCGAGCTCCATCTTGCCCTGTTCCGTCTCGCCAATGTCTGCGTTCACGTTGGCTTCCACAGTTCCAAGATCACCTTCGGACTTCGAGGTGCTGGCGCTCGCAACTTCGGTGCTGTTCTTCATCTCGCCCACCATCGCCTTGCCCTCGGTGGCTGCGGCAGTGGTGCTACTGCCGCTGGCGTTGGCATCCAAGAAGCCGGACTGGAGCTGATTGGCGCCTTGTGCGGCTCGTGCTCCGCTCGACGAGATCTTCGACGGAATCATCCCAGCCATTTGCTGGAAGGGCCCAATGAATCCTCCCAGCGGACCGAGAACCTTCCCAGCATTTTCGGTGACCGCGGCCCCCTCCGACTGCAGCTCGGTCTGGCCCTTATCAGCGTCCGTTTGGAGTGCCTTCTTTTCGTCGATCTCTGCCTTGTGGGTCTCCACCTGGGGACGCATCTGCTCCACAGCCGCTTTTTCGGTCTCCAGGAGCTCCGTGGTCTTTTCGGCCTCAGCCCGGAGCGGTTCGACCTCCGCGGCCCGCGACTGCAGACGCTGAATCTCACCGTCATACAACTGCCAGTCCACGGAGGCATCGTGTGCAACCTGCTCCTGTGCAACAGGAGGAGCACTGAGACCACCGCTCGCCGACACATAGTCCTGCTCAAACTGAGCAAGACGCGCATCGAGCTCCGCAGCCTCGCGCTGTTGCATCTCTTGAAGGCCCTTGCCGTGCTGAGAGTCCCCTGAGGCATCCTGCCCCGCAAAGCCGGTCATGCCCAGCAGTCGGTCTTTGTAGGACACGCGCTTCTGCTTGTCGGTGGGATTGCCTTGCTTGTCGGTCTCCATGACCGCGTTGCCCTGCTCATCGACAGCACCGGTGCTGAAGAGGTTGTTGACCGTGCGGACGCCAATTCCAGTGCCCGCGCCGGTGACTCCACCCGCGCCTTGGTGGCCGTAGCCATTGACCACGTCGCTGCCATCGAGGTTGTTGGTGGTGAAGAGGTCTGCGGCGGTGTCCTCGAGACCCTCGGCCACACCCTCCTTCAACGACTTCGCCGATGGCTGCGCGACGGCCGAGCTGTAGCTTGAGATGCTGTGCAGCATCCGCTGACGCATGCTCTCCTGCAGCGCGACCGAAGCGTGGGCGTTGCCCTGGCCGGCTGCGGTCGTAGACGACTTGGGCGACGGCATCGACGTGGGTGACGGGCCGCTCGAGCCGCCGGCTCCCCCAGTCTGCCCGTCCCAGTCGAGCCGCATGACAAGCGGCATGTGTTCGTACTGATCGAGCGTCTTCGCGGTGTTCTTGTTGAGCGGTGTGGCACCGTCGTTCATCGCCGCGCTGGAGTGGTTGGTGACATTATCGTAGTACTCGGGAACGCTGTCACCGCCCGCCGCTGCAAACTTCTTCCCTACCGCCTCCGCCTCGGGACCGAGGTTTCGCGCCCGCTGGCTGCGGTCTCTCTTGTTCCGTGCATTCCCCAGCGTCGCCTGCCGCTTTTGTTCGAACTCTGAGACTGTGGCTTGCCGCTGCTGGTGACCGGCCTCCGTAAGGGTGTTCCCATCGGTGGTCTTTTGCTCGTTGGCTCCGAGTAGACTTTCCAGCTGCGCCTTCTGCTGTCGAGTGGTTTCCTTGCCGTGAAGCTGCGGCGTCGCGCCTTTCTCCGGAGCCTTTGGTGTGTTCGTAGCGCTCTCGACGTTGCGCCGAATATCGGCACTGCCTTCGCCAAAAATGGTGGGTTTGACCTTCTTTTTTGCCCACCGGTTGTTGTACTCGATGGCTTGCGAGCCGTGTTGCTCGACAAGCTTGGACATGCCCGCGCCATCTGCACGGACCGCGTCGCCCTCCGAGCGGTAGATGACCGCAACAAAGTGGTCGTTCGCTTTGCGGGTCTCGTCGCGGTACCCCTGCCCAATGCCCAGCCGGTCGGTCATCTCCGTGGCTGATGAGACTCCCGCGACATCTTTTGCCTTGGCTACGTTCTGAATCCCTCGGGGTCCCGCAGTACCGTACTGGTCCAGCATGCTCTCTTGGGTGACCCGCGCGTATGCACCCAGGTCGTCGTCGCCCTGCTGCCGGCCGGTCAGCTGCTCCTGCAGCAGGCGCTCGTTGATCACTATGTCGTCGGCAATCTTCAGTAGCGCAGCCTTTTTCCGTGGATCGGTCTCGCGCGCAGCCTTGGCCTGTACGCCCTTGCGCATAGCCTTGCGACTCGACGCATTCTTTGGATCCCAGAAGTCGGCGCTCATCGCCTGCTTCCGGATCGCGGCCGGTTCGAGGCTGCGCGACGTGATTCCATCGTCGCTGTGGTCCGCAAGCCCCTGGCCCTTGTTGTTGGCCTTGCGTGCCTTCTTGCTCGCAGCGATGTTGTCCTTCACGCGGGACTTCATCTGCTCGGGCGTCTCCGACGACTGCCGACCCCGATTCGTCTTCTTTTGGCTGGTCTTGGCTTGGTCGTACTGGTCCACCCGCTTCCGACTCTGCTCCGAAACGATCGGACCATCGCCACCCACAGCCTGCATGGCATCCAGGCGTTCCCCCACCGGCTTGCCCTTGGTGCCCTTGTAGGCCTTGTGCATGTCGCGCGTCTCGGCCCATGCCCCCTTCGTGTGGTTGCCATCGGCGTCGGTCCCACCAAAGACAGCTCGCTTCTGGTTCTTGATCTGCCGAACCGGGTTGAAAGCATCGTTCATCCGAGACTTCCACGACTTTCGCGTGGACGTGGCGTCTGGACCACCACCACCGGCCTTCGGCGTGCCGGTCTTGGGAGCATCGGGCCCGTCTGCGTTGTTGCCCGGCTTCCGAGTGAGGGAGTTGCCTGCGCGTGCGGTGGAGCTTGCCACCCACTTGCCCGTTTGGGCCTGCAGGCGCTCGGCCCGCTTTGCCTGGAGCGCCGGATCGGCATCCGAGATCAGGATCTGCGCGGTCCGCGCTGCGATCAGTGCTCCTCGGACCACATCGATCACGAGACCCGCCAGCGAGCTGATTTCACCCAGGAGCAGACCCCACTTCGCGGCCATCGCCACAAAAGGAAACAGGGCTGGGAAGAACAGCGAGGCCACGAAGCCCGCCCCCGCGACCACGAGACACACGGTCGACAAGGTTCCGATGACCGTGTTGACCATGTCGAGAATGTTGACCACGGCCTCGAGCTTGTCGATCCAGTCGCCCGCCCACAAGTCTCCGAGCTGGCTGAACGGCTGGGCAAAGCTGCCTTCCCACCATGCACCTGGATCCTTCAGGATCTCCGCCGCGCCAATGAAGCCACCTGCATACGGAATGCGCTTGGTAAGCTTGTTGAGGATGGTGTCGACGATGAGGGCCTGTGCACCGTTCACCAGCCCTTCGGCTGCCCCCGAGCCCAGAGCGTTCAGGACGAGGCTTCCTTTGTCGCCACCGTCCATGGTGTTGAGCGCGCCTTCCTGACTCCCCGACGCCGCCCAGGCCTCGTGCCAGGACTTCTCGTGAACATAGGGGGCCAGGGGACCTTCGGAGAGCACTGGGAAGCCTGCAGGGCCACCACCGCCCGGAGTTGTGGGGAGCGCTTCGTCCCCCGCACCATCACCGACCACCAGGTCGCCTTCGCCTTTCGCTTGCTCTTCGGCCTGTTCCTCTTCGACCGCTTCTTCGTCGCTCGCCGCTTCTTCCTCTTCCTCCTCGCAGACCTCTTCGACTTCTTCCTCTTCCTCTTCCTCACAGACCTCTGCAGCCAGCTTGTCTTCGGCCCCCGGCGACGGCTCACCGCCCTCGTCACAAGCGACCTTTTCGCCGTCGGGTCCCAGCATGTAGAAGCTGCCAGAGCCGTCTGCATGGATCTCGATCTTCGTGCCGTCCGGCAAGGTCTTGTAGCGAGCGCTCTTGTCTTCGGTCTCGTCGCCACCGGTTGGCGTTCGACGCTGCGCCGTGATCCCGCCCGCATCCGTGCTGGGCGCTCCAGCTGCCCGAACAGACTCTGCGCCCACACCCACATCGGAGCCCGCAGCGCCCGACATCGTGGCAATCTCGACAGACCACCGACTCGCGAGCTGACTCAGAGCATCGCCGGGACCATCGACCTCCGGGGCCGCCTCGACCCGACTCACCTCGTGGGCCACCGCCTCGGCCTCACGTTCTCGCGAGTCTGAAGGCGCCGAGACCGCGACCCCATTCACCTCGGTGCCGCCGGAGAGCATTTCACTTTGGCGATTCTGCAAGACGTGGGTGAGCTCGTGGGTGAGCAGATGCATCCCCGTCCGCGTCTCGGGGGAAAAAGCGCCCCGCGAAAACCAGATCTGCTGCCCTACTGTGAAGGCTTCAGCCTGCACCGACTCAGCAGCACGCGCTGCGCGACCGTCCGTGTGGATTCGCACATCTGCGAAAGACACACCGCCAAATCGCCGCTCCAGATCCGCCCGTACCTGCGATGGGAGCGGGCGCCCTCCAGCTTGAAGTGCCGCTTGAACCGGCTGGGCAGCGGCGCCACTGGACTCGCCCGACGCGCGCCGACGCTGGATGCGGGCGGCGAGCGTGACCGACGGACCATCAGCCTCAACCTGGGCTTCTTGGTCGACCACTTCGCCCATTCGCGAGTTCGGAACCACGTCGAAGAAGCTGTCACCCACATGGACGCCCGCCGAGCCGAGCGCCATCACGGTGTGGATCACCGATCCAGGGCCTTCCACCTCGTCACCCCGAAGGGCGGCACCCACGATCTGGTTGCCGAAGTGCAGGTGGGCCTCGTTCGTGAAGGGCCCATGTGGTGCCCACGAAGGCCCCCCGCTCCGTACCGAACGCTCCGAAACAGCGCGCTGGGAACCATCTTGCTCGTTCGCCGAACGCGATGCAGGAAGCTCCGCGGGTCGACGGGAGCCCAATCGTTCCAAGGCATCGCGGTTCATGAAACACCCTCTCGCAGAGCGGCGCGGCGGTGCACTGCCGCCCCACGCTACTTCACTCCCAATTTAATCGGGTGTAGATAGCAGGGCAGTTACGTCTTCGACTTCCGCCGTCCGTCGGGGGAAATGCGCAACGGGGCGACGACCTTGGGAAAGCCCCGATCGTAGAGCAACCGCGCCGAACAAGCCGGGTGCCCCCCCCCCCCCCTTTGGGGGCGTCTTCACTACCACTGCTCAGGGGGCTGCAGGAAGCGGAACCCACCCACCACGATCGCTCGGCCGGAGCCGCTGTATGCGGGCGCTTATCCCCGATGCAAACCAAAACCCTCAAACAGAAATGCAGCACGGATCCGGAAGTCCAGCTAAGATTGGATATGTTGTATGCATAGCCCCGCATCAACCCTGATCGAGAGCAGCCCATGAACCCCACAGCGACCTGGATCACCGACGGCACCATCGTGCAGTTCATGCCGATCTTCGGCGCTGCAATCGTGCTCACACCGCTCCCCACAACCATCTCTGCGAGTGCAGTCAACACAGCCATCTCCGGAAAAGCGGTGTGCCTCGAAGGCGATGAAAAAACCGTTGCGTCCCAGGGCTGTGCCTACATCGCGCCGCCGCACATCACGCCGGGCGTCGCCACCCTCAAGATCATGAAGCTCAACCCCGACCAGCTGTCGCCCGGTTCGAGCTGCGAGGGCAAGAAGACCATTCTTCAGGGCACGATGTTTCAGGCGGTCCTCGAAGTGCAGACCCCGGCCACGATCCCCGGCGTCGGGGTGCCCGATCCGCTTCCGAAGCACATGGGCGGCACGGGTAAGTTCATTCCCACCCAATTCCAGTGTGGGGGCAGCTGAGCCTCGCTGAACCACTTCTGCCCAGCGCCCAATCGCAAACGGTGAACGTCCCCGTTCCGCGGCGGCTCCATGACCGCGGCGCATCCCCGTGCGAGCGTACGGGACCTTGTGCGCGGTCGTGCGCGTCCGGTTCCAACTTGCGCCGTCTATGGTCGCACGCGGAATCACGACCCTGCGAACTGCATCCTCCGTATGGCGATCCGCGGTCAAGCCGACCATCCACGTGCGGCGGCCTTGAAATGGCTTATGCGCTTGCGTTGCTGAACCTGCAAGCGCGCTGACCGAACGGGTTGAATTACCCGCCGGAACCGCCATGCGCACGGAGATACCGATGGAATCGAACACAGGTAACGAAGGGAACGTGGTCCGCTCGGTCCAGGTGATCGTCGTGGGTGCCGGAGCGGCCGGAGTCGGCGTCGCCGTTGCGCTGTCCGATGCCGGCGTGACCGACCTGCTGGTGGTCGACCGCTACACGGTCGGGGCATCCTTTGCCTTGTGGCCTGCCGAGACTCGTTTCATCACGCCGTCGTTTCCCACCAACTCCGTGGGGATGCTTGACCTGAACTCAATCGCCATCGGCGTATCGCCTGCGTACAGCCTCGAAGTGGAGCACCCGACCGGGCTGGAGTACGGCGAGCACCTGCGCGGGGTCGCTGAGCACTTCGAGGTGCCCGTCTGGGAGGGCGTCAGCGTGGAGACTGTGGTCCGCACACCCGATGGCTTCCACTTGCATACCGACCAAGGCACCATCCATGCCAAGTACGTTGTCTGGGCCGTGGGAGAGTTCCAGTATCCCCGGGACTCGGGCTTCGAAGGCGCATCCCTGTGTCGGCACACCGCCACCGTCGAGCACTACGCGGCGCTCGAGGGCGACGACTTTGTGATCATTGGTGGGTACGAGAGCGGCGTCGATGCCGCATACCACCTCGCACAACGAGGCAAGCGCGTACAGCTGCTGGACAGCGACTGCCCCTGGGAAAGCGAGGACTCCGATCCGAGCGTGGCCCTGGCCACCTTCACGCTCGAGCGCATGCGGGAGCCATCGTTCGATTCGCACGTCGAACTCTTCGCAGACACCACGGTCACCAAGGTGGAAGCCATCGACGGTGGCTTCCAGATCACAACCGCCGACGGACACACCCTGCACAGCCCCGTGCCCCCGCTTCTGGCGAGTGGATTTGTGGGTGGACATGCCCTGGTCGCAGACCTCTTCGAGAAAAGAAAAGACGGCTATCCGCTGCTGAACCAACACGATGAGTCCACCACCACCCCAGGGCTGTACCTGTCGGGACCGGCCGTGCGCCATGGAAACAACATCTTCTGCTTCATCTTCAAGTACCGGCAGCGCTTCGCTGTCGTCGCCAAGTCGATCGCCACTGCACTGGGCCTACCGGCCGAAGGCTTGGAGACCTACCGCGCATGGGGCATGTTCCTCGACGACCTCACAGTCTGCGGCGAGGACTGCGTCTGCTGACCATTACGCACCCACCCTGCTGTCGTCCGCCCGCAAAGCACCCATTACCTGTTTTAACCACACCCGATGTTTCCCTTCCTCAGTTGACGGATTCACTGCGAAAGGCTAACCGCGGCCTCGGTCTATCGGAGTCGAACGCACTTCGGTCCGCTTTATCTTTTTGCTTCCCTCGCTTGCCGGGGCCCCCGGTGCACCGCTCGTGTCGAACGACGCACGGCGCACCAACCGAATCAGCCTCTTCGGGCCTGCCCGAACGAGACGCCCGATTCCAACCACGGGGCACACCCAGCGCGCCAGTCTCATCGGTCCGGCCCCCGCCGGCTCGCTTCAGTTTACGGTCCGGCTTGCCGGTCCCCCCAGATTCAAGAATCCAATGGCCCCTTCCGGTGGCTGCCCCGATTTCGGAGTGCTGATGTATCGTTGTCAATCCTGTGGTGAACTCGTGCCTGCCGGCGTCCGCACTTCCTGGGTCACCACCAAAGTCCGTCGCAAAGCGTACCCCTTCCGTCAGAGCGCCATCCCGGTCGCTGGCAAGGGCAAGAAGCGCCGTCGCAAGGATGACAAGGGTGGGCAGGGTTGGGAGCGGGTCGAGATGAAGTCGGCCTGCGACAGCTGCATCGACCGCATGGCCGCCATGGAACCCGAAGTGGTCGGCAGCATCGAGCCCGTCGAAGTGGTCGAAGAAGCACCGATCGTCGAAGAAGAGCAGGCAGCAGCCGAGGCCTGAGCCCACCCAGCCGGGTGCCGCCCGGTTGCGTGTCCACGACCTCACCGGAAGCTCGGTCCGCACTCCCGCGGGGCGGGCTGTTTTGGTTTTTCGAGCGACGTCCTGGGCTTGGGGCGGCATCCGCATCAGTTGCAGTGCCGGCTGCGACGTCCGCGGGCGGGTGGTGTCGCCAGCGTCGAGCGACACCCCGCCCGATGTCTCAGGGTCGATTGGACTCACAGACGAAGTACACCGGCTCGAACCAGAAGCTCTGGTCACACGGCAGGTCGTTCCAGCCGCCGGGCTGGGACGCTCCGATGGTCTCGTCGGCCTCGGTGTCCATATGCGCGCAGTCTTCACGGCTTTCGTAGTCGTCTGGCTGCCCTCCCGACCAGTTCGAAAACGAAAGCGCTGTTCCATCCACCCAAACCCACCCGAGGTCGGGTTCCGCTTCCACCGGTGCATCCTGGTCCGAGAGTCCCAGCCACCAGTGGCGATTGCCATAGGTCAGCGCAGACCCATGAAGCCAGGCCTGTTCCGATGCATCATTGACGATGACCAGGTCGTAGTTGGGCAGCGCTGAACAAGCGTCTTGGGCGTCGCTCCAGACCGCCTCAGTCTCACAGTACAGGTAGTTGTGCTCTCCATATGTGGAGAGCATGCACGGACAAACCGCCTCGGAGTCGGCACTGCCATCACAGTCGTCGTCGATCGCGTTGCATACTTCCTCGGCACTCGGATTCACTGCCGCGCTGCTGTCGTCGCAGTCCGTTCCACCACCGTCTGCCGATGCGTACCCATCTCCATCCGCATCGACACCATCGAACTCATCACAGTCCTGATCCACCCCATCCACAGTGTCGTCCGCGGCGTCGGGAGAGATTCCGGCGTCGGCGTCATCGCAGTCCCCCTCGTTTTCCGTCCGGCCATCACCATCGTCGTCGACGTCATTCGGATCGGGCTCCGACGCGGTCCCGGTGTCCTGCGGGTCATCGGTGTCATCCGCACCCGAGCCACCACCGTCTGCGGCCTGCCCCTCGGGCGCCGATTCCGCATCGCTCTCACCAGGATCGCTCGCCTTTTCGGTGGAGCATCCCGCGAATGAAAGGGTCGGGAGAATCAATAAATAGCGCCAGTGGATACCCATGAAATTTCTCCGTGGAGAGCCGCGTCTTTCCGAAAACCGGTTGCCCGATCGGGATGTTGCAGGAGCATACACCTTTCGCCATGGCGATCCCGCGACCGCTCCCGCCCCGAAGCGAACAGCCCCTCACACGCGTACACTCCACAAAACCATCCGCACTTGTGCAATGGTAACCCCTTTCCCACCCCCGTCTGGAGTCTTCGATGTTCCCTCTGCTCCTGCTGGCACTGCCAGCCCAAGCGCAGGATCTCCGCTTCGTGGTGGTCGGCGACACCCAGACCAACGGCGAGCACAGCTCGATCAACTGGGATGTCCTCCCCGGTCTCGTGGAAGACATGAACGCCCACGATCCCGTACTTGGCCTATTTGTCGGCGACCTCGTTGGCGGTACCGGCTCGATCTCCGGCACTGTGGCCCAGTGGGAAGACTTCCAGACTGCCACCGCTGACTTCTCCGGCACCCTCCTCGCAGTCCCTGGAAACCACGATGTATACGGTGGCTCGGGCACATTCGAAGCATGGCGCGAGATGTTTCCCTGGCTACCCACCGACGACTCCCCGCCGGGGGAAGGTGGTGTCTCCTACGTGTGGGATGTGGGCGATGTGCGCATCATCAGCATCACGAGCGACCAGGAGGTATCCAATCCCTACAACGTCAGCGCCGACGGACTGGTGTGGCTCTCACGGGTGCTGAGCGAGAGTGACGCCACACACACCTTCGTGATGACCCACCACCCCGTGAGCTTTTCCACTGAAGGTGGGCTCGGCCACACCGGCGACGACTTCTGGCAGACCCTGGTCGCCCACGATGTGGTGGGAATGTTTGCCGGACACTGGCACCGCTACCAGCCTGCCCAGCTCGGCAACGGCGGCGCCACCTGGGAAACCATCATCGGCACGGGCGGCGGCTGGACTGGCTTCGAGCCCATTCGCCCCGAGCAGCAACGCTACGGCTTTCTCCTCGTGACCGTAGAAGGCACCGAGGTGGTCGCAGAGTTCTACGGCGATGAAGATGGTGATGGTCACTATGACGACCTTCTCGATCAATTCACCATGCGCTCGGCCGCCGAGCCGACTGCGGGCCTCCGCCTCCACTACGCCTTCGACGACCTCAACAGCGAGGGCCTGCTGCCCGACGACGCTCCCCTGGGGACCGGCCTCCACGGCGAGCTGTATGGCGACGCCGCGCTCGTGTCGGACGGTGCTTCGGGAAGCGCACTGTCGCTCGACGGCAGCGATGACTTCGCCGAAGGCCGGGCGCTGGATGCCTACCGACTGTCGCTCAAGGGCGACCTCACCCTCTCGGCCTGGGTGCGCGTCGACGACCTCTCGAGCGACACCTGGGGCAACGCCATCGCCTGCTATGCCACCAATGACTACTATTCTGAAGACGAAGAGACGAACTACGCATGGTGGCTGAGCCTGGAGTCGGATGGGCGGCCCCTTGCCTTCTGGGAGTACCACAACGGCAACAATGTGACCGTCACCGCGCCCGAGGCACCCGCAGCAGTCACCGATGGCGCCTGGCACCACGTGGCCTTCGTACGCGATGCCGACCGCCGCACCGTGCAGTTCTACTGGGATGGCGAGCCACTGGGTGATGCCGAAGCCTTCGACCAGCTGCCCACCGGTGCGAGCCGAGGACTGGTGTACGTGGGCGGCGACACCTTGGGAACGGGGAGCTCCGACTTCAACGGCGACATCGACGATCTGTGCGTGTATGACCTCCTGCTCGGCGACGAAGAGCTCGCCGCACTGGCGGAGGGCACGGGCTGTGCGGCGGTCATCGAGCCGGAAGACGAACCCGACGAGCCCGACGACACGGATGAACCCGACGACACGGATGATCCCGACGACACGGATGAACCCGACGACACCGACGAGCCCGACGACACCGACAGCACCGAAGAGACCGGCGATACAGAGGACAGCCCGGCACGGGGTGTCGGGACCGACTCCTCAGACTACTCGGCGAGCAAGGGGGGCTGCGCTGTGGTGTCGACCACGGGCGTGGGCTGGCTGGCGACACTGGCTTGGCTCTCCGTCGTCGCCCGGCGGCGGGAGCTCCCCTCCGCTACGGAGCGTTGAGCACCCACAAGAGCGCTACCGGGACAAGCGTGCCGCCTGTGCCTGAATGACCGCCTGCGCTTCAGGCGACATCCACGCATCAAGGAAGGCGTGGTGCCAGCGCTCACTCGCTGCGCGCACCCGCTCGGCGATCGCTTCACCGAGGAAGCGTCGGTTCATGCTGGCACCTCGGCCAGGCTTCGCCGCAAGGTCTCGAGCCAGCGTGCGCGCGCGGGCGTCGGGGTCTTCATCGAGCACGTCGGCGAAGCCGATGCGCCAGGCTTCCTCTGCACCGAAGAGCTGGCCGGTGGTGCTGTAGCGCAGGGCATGCTGCAGCGAGGTCCGGGCGGCGAAGAGCGCCTGTGCGCCTGAAGGCAGCGGCACACCGAGGTCGACCTCCGGGAGGCCGAGCTTGATCTTGCCTCGCTTCACCACGCGCAGATCCGTGGCGAGGCTGAGGATGAAGCCCGCGGCCACAGCGTGTCCGCCCACCGAGGTCACTGAGGGGCAACCCATGGTGAGGATGAGGTCGAGACAGCGCAGAAACCGCTTGAGGAAGGGGTCCAGATCTTCTCGACCATAGCTGCCGATGACCGGCAGCGCGAAGCCCCCAGAAAAGACCGATGAGCCCGCGGCGTCGAGGAGCAGCGCCCGTGGCGGGCTGGAATGCAGCTCGGCCAAGACCGTCTCCAAGGCCTCCAAGGCCGCGGGCGACAGCGGATTGCCCCGACCGGTGTGCAGGTGGATGCGCGCGACGCCGTCGCTGTGAGTGGTGGTCAGAAGGTCCATGTGCACATATCTCCAGTGGTCCCCAACATGCTCGCGAAGCACTGCGGGATGATGGTCTCGGCCTCAGCGTTCAGAGGCGCCATGTCGGGCTCGGGATTGCGGCCCGCAGTCTCCACGAGGCGCCCCCCCTTCGAGAAAGGTCCACCGGTCATACCACTCGCTCGGAGTGGTGCCTCCGTCCGCCAGGTGGAGGGCCGGCCCACCGATCCTGATGGGCCCCGCCGACCGCATCGCCGAGGCCAAGCTGCAGCGCCAGCCACCCATCGCTGCACAGGCTGCGTCCCGTGGCACAGAGCACCCGCGCATGGGCCCAGTACACCATGACCGCAGGCCGCTCCAGCCGGCTTC
This sequence comes from uncultured Pseudomonadota bacterium, assembly GCA_913044235.1. Taxonomy (GTDB): domain Bacteria; phylum Myxococcota_A; class UBA796; order UBA796; family UBA2385; genus CAJWOS01. The sequence goes on along the minus strand of CAJWOS010000008.1, from coordinate 15,644 downwards.
AGCTCGACCTGCCCAGACTCAGCTGTCGGCGAACTTCTTCAAGGCTCGGTCGAGCACGCGGATGAACTTTTTGTCGGAGCCGCCGCCCCACTGCTCAACGATCTCGCCGTCGCGCATCAGGTAGTAGTACGGGAAGAACGGGAGCTCGACGTCGGGGTTCTTGATGACCTTGAAGACGATCCCACGCTCTTCGGCGAGCGCCTTCGCTACCGGCCCGAAGGTGGTGCAGGTACCGCACCCATCTTTGGACATCATGATCACTTGCATTGGTTCTCCAAGCCGCTGCGTGAGCACCCGACGAAGGACTGTGCTGAGGACTCACGGATAAAAGAGACGGGCCCATACATGGTTGATCTCGGGATCGGATGCGTTAGACGCGCTGGGCTCACCGCACCCAAACGGTAACTCGTCCCCTGAGGGATGAAAGGAAACCATCGTGTCCATTCTCGTCGGAAAGAAGGCCCCTGATTTCACCACCCAAGCGGTCCTGGCCAATGATGAAGTCAACGAAAGCTTCAACTTCGCTGCGGCCACCGAAGGCAAGTACGCCGTTCTGTTCTTCTACCCCCTCGACTTCACCTTTGTGTGCCCCACCGAGCTGATCGCGATGGACAACCGGATGTCGAAGTTCGACGAGCTTGGTGCTGTGGTTGTGGGCGTGTCGATCGACTCGCACTGGACCCACAAGGCATGGCGAAACACCGCTGTGGAAGACGGTGGCATCGGTCAGGTCAAGTACACCCTCGCCGCAGACATGAACCACGCCATCTCCAAGGCCTATGGCGTCGAGTCCGATGGCGGCCTGTCCGGCTACCCGGCCGGTGCTGCGATGCGGGCCACATTTGTCATCGACCCCGATGGCGTTGTCCGCCACATGGTCGTCAACGACGAGCCCCTCGGCCGCAACATGGACGAAGTCATTCGCATCATCGAGGCCTACCAGTTCCATGTTGAGCACGGTCAGGTCTGCCCCGCTGGCTGGGACAAGAAGAAGAAGGCCTTCACGCCACACGACCCGTCGAAGCTCGCCGCGTACCTCTCGGCCAACGCTACCGACCTCTGAGCTCGGTTCGCCCACGGCTCCATCAACGCCTCGGCCCATGGTCGGGGCGTTATCGCTCTTGTCCTCAGCAAACCCGCGAGCGTCCAGCGCCAGCGACAGCCTGCTCTACGGCATCTTCGCGATCCATTCACATGCAGGCTGGAACTCCGACTTGCTCCGCTCCAACGCTTCCGGTGGAATCCCGACCACATCCCAGGAGAGAACATCTGCGTACAGGCGGGCCCCAAGGAGCGTTTCGAAGATGCACTCGCGCGAGCGCAACATCGTGCCTCCGTGGCGATGGGTTGCCAGCCCCCCCGCAACGGGGGCGGGAGTATCGGCTCGCAGCTGCCCAAATGAAGTGGCGCCCGCACCGAGGCTCTCTGCGACCGCGAGGCCGGCATCAAAGCGCACCCGTCCGGGCCCATCGCCCGCGATACACCGCCACCCACTTACCGGCGCACTTGATCACAGTCGTGAGGTTGATGGCCCACCAGATCCCCATCGCGCCATAGCCCAGCGGGAAGGCGGCCACCCACGCCAGAGGGACCCGCAACAGGTTGACCGGCGCCGACCACCAGAAGATGCTGGGGGTATCCCCCGCGCCGCCCAGCACCCCCTCTGCAAGTGCCTCGAGCGCCACGAAGACCTGACTGTACGCCAGGATCTGCGCGTACAAAACAGCATGTCGAAGCACAGTGGGATCGTCGGAGAATCGAGCGGTGAGGGACTCCGCGCCGAATCGGAACAGTGCGGCCGCCACGAGCCCCATTCCCACCATGAACCATGCGGTCTTCGCATAGGTACGGCGAGCCTCGTCGCGCATGCCCGCGCCCAGATATCGCCCCACCAGGCTCGAGACCGCGAGCGAAAAGCCCCAGAACACCGGCCAAGTAAAGCCTTCGAGCACGGAGAAGCCGATCCCGAGCGCCGCATAGACCTCCGAACCGAGGGGCTGAATGGCCACGCTCATCAGCGCCCAGTACACCCCTGCGTAGAGCAGCGTATTGCTCGCCATCGGTCCCCCCATGCGCAAGATCGCGCCCAGGGTGCGGTCGAGGCGAAAGTCGCTGCGGGCAGGCTCCAAACGCCGCATCACGAAAACCAGACCCATCACCACGGCCATCCCGTGACTCAGTCCCGTGGCGAGGGCTGCACCACCGATACCGAGCTCAAGTCCGTAGATCAGCAGTGGGTTGAGGCAGGCATTGAGCACGGTGGCACCGCCCTGGAGCACCATCACCATCTGGGTGTTTCCGCGGGCCACAAAAATGCTGTCCACCGTCGGCGCAATCGCCAGCGGAAGCCCGCAGACCGCAAGCCATCGCAGGTAGGTGATCATGGCGGTCGCAGCGTCACCGTCCAAGCCCACCAGGGCCGTAATCGGCGCAGCGAGCAGTCCCAGCAGCAGCAGCGCAACGATGCCGATGAACACAGAGCCGACGACTGCATTGCCCACCAGCTTTCTCGCGCGTTCCGGGTCGCCGCTTCCGACCGCTCGTGCCATCAGCGGTCCCGTGCCTGCAGAGACCCAGGCGAAGACCGCGTACAGAGCGATGAGCACGAAGGTACAGGCGCCCACCGCCGCTTGGGCATCGGGTCCCAGCCACTGCACGGCATACTGATCGATCACCCGGTACAGGTTGTTCAACAGCACACTGGCCGCAGCCGGCACGGCAAGCTGAATGATGGCTCGGGTGGTGACAGGGGTCATGCATTCGCGGGTAGCCCCGTCACAGTCGCAACCGCCACCGCAAACGGCTCCTACCTCGCCCCCCAGCCGCGAAGATGACCTGCTGAAGGGGAAGAGGGAGTGAGTCAGAAGGTGTCAGAAGATGATGTCGACCGAATGGACCGACGACACCACGCCCCGGTCGATGGAGGATAAGACGCCCTCGCGCCCACGCCGACCGGCATGCACTCCGCACACGCGCGGGCTCCTCCACCCTCCGCGAGGTCGCCGCCCGGTGACCGGGAAACCCACTGCGATGACCATGATCACGCCATTTCAGATGCAGCTGCGCGCCCATGGATTCGACATCGTCCATCCGTTTCCGCTCCAGCCGCTCTCCATCGACAATCCCCACTTCGCTCGTCTGGCCAGTCGGTTCGGAGACGCCCGGACCGGTCTGTTGGTCGGCAACACCCGAGCGCTGTGGGTGCACTTTTTGGAATGGCTCGAAGCCAACCCGGCCTGGTCGTCCAGCGATCATCCGCTCGACGACTACGCCCAGCAGGTGATCACACAAGCCGCAGCAGACCACCTCCCCGGCGCCCACCTGTTCTGGACCCACGAAATCCACGACTACATCGTGCCGGTTCAGAGGCTGTGCCACGAGTCCGGGCTCGCCTACCTCAGCCGCGGCCGCTTCAACGTCCACCAGGAATACGGTCCCTGGTTTGGGATGCGTGCCTTCGTGGCGCTGCCGCCCGACCTGGGCATCCCGCTTGTTCCGGCCGTGAACCCCTCCGCTCCTGCCATCGAGGACTTGGTGGCCGCACGATTCGACGCTTTGCGGGCGCGCGCCTCCGACGGCCTGAACGGCAAACACATCCGGACCACCTGGGAGGACTGGCTGAAGCTGCGGGACCTGTACGAGGTCGGTCGGCGCCACCGCTACACCCCCCCGCAGGTTCGGTACCACTACACCAAAGACCAGACCGTGCTGGAGGCCGAGCTGGCCCGCCAAGCGGGCGTCTGAACCGTCACCGCACCCATGACCCGCTCTCCCACCCCCATGCGCATTGCTCTGCTCCTTTTGGTGTCGCTTGCGCTGGTCGGTCTGTGGTGGATGCACGGACGGTCACGGATCGACGGCTCCGCCACCCGGCCCAGCGAGACCCGTCGCGGTCGCTTCCTCCATGACCAGCAACCGGGACTCGCCCTTCGCAGAATGCTGCCATCGAGCCCCCCATCGACCGTCCAGCAAGCCAATGGCCCCAGCGTGGTCCACCGTGTGTTCGTCTCCCGGTCGGAAGTGCCCCTCACCGAGTGGCGCTTCCAGATCGACACTGGAGTCGCCTTCGGGCCCCAGGAATACTGGCCGGCCTTTGATGAGGCTCCCTGGCCCGACCTCGACAGCGCGCACTCCATTCAGGTCCTGGCCGAAGCCCTCCGGAACAACCACGACCAGACTGACAACCCCCTGCTGGACTTCATCACCGACGCCGAAGCCGACGGGCTCTTCGAATACGATGCTGAGGCCGACGTAGAAGACCCGTGGACCGCCCTACTGGCCATGCAAGCTGCCCATGCACGGGCCTGGTTGAGCGCCACTGGCACCGGCATCGAGCATGCCCAAAGCAACGAAATTGCCGAGGCCATTGTTGCGGACTGGCCCAATGACCCGGCCGCTGAATACGCTCGCCTCCACCTGCTCCAGGTGGCCAACGACACCGGCTCGAAGGAACACGACCCGTCCAGAGCCGTCGAGCGTGTCCTCGACCTCATCGAATACACCGAAGATCCGCTCGTACTGGAAGTGGCGATGTCAGAGCTCGGCCGGATCCAGTCCGTGCCGATGTCACCCGACACTCTGCAGCGCATCGCTGAGGCCCTGCCGGAAGTAGACCCAGACATCCAGGAAAGCATCGCCATCCTGGGTATGAACCAGACGGTCCGCCAGGGACTCTGGCAGCAGGCCAGCCACTGGTCCAGCATCTACCGAGATCTCGTTGCCGTCGACTGCCCGCCTTCGGCTGTGGCGCACAACGAGCGGTGTGCCTATGAAATGCAAGCTCTGGGCGCTTTTGAGGCCCGACGCGCCCGCGAAACTGGCGCCTTGCCCACCACCTGGCAAGGAGAGCTGTCCATGGTGGTGAAGGACTGCGTGCTTGCTGGTGTAGCGAAGGACGCTCTCGCACCACCAGCCCCATCGGTCGCCACGGTGCTTGAGTCCACCGGAACGTGGGAAGACCCATGGCTCTGGAGCAACTGGACCCAGCGGATCAGTGCCCTTGCGACTCACCCCGCCCCTCTGGACCACGCGCAATCGCTCAGCGACTGCCTGGATTCCCATGACTGGCAGATGGAACCCGATGATGCCCTTTTCGTACAGCTCGTGGTGTATCTGCAACCCGAAAAGTGAGTTCCCGCTCGCCGCCCCTGACTGATGTGAGCCACGCCGCCCACCAAAACCCCAGCGCCCACCAAAACCTCGGCCTCCGACAATGGATGGGGTGCCGTCGCCCGCTTCATGCGCCGGGTGGAGGTCGACCCGCGCATCAGAACGGTTCGTGGCAGCCCTTGCGACCCGCCTCGAAGGCCACCTCAAAGCCGTCTGGTGGTTCCACCGGCGTCGATCCACACCCCGATGCGGCACCCAGGCCCCAGACGAGCCACCAACGCACGTGCGGCCGAGCAGCCTTCCGGACGCGATCCAGTGCCTCAGGGTCTCCCTCCGTGCGCACCGCGAGACCCCAGCCTGCCGCTTTGAGGTACGACGTGCTGCTTCCCGATGGAAACAAGCGCGCGAGCACCTCCGGCGCGGGAACGTCTGAGAGCTCAGAAACGCAGACATCCCGCTCCAGCCATCCGTTCCGGTCTATCATGTCGAAGAAGCGCCACGTGAAGGGATTGGCACCCGGTCCACCGGTCGAAAGCTGGAAGAACGACGCAAATCCCTCAGGCTGAAGGGCCTGTGGCGCTCCGTGCTCTATGTAGGCGGAGATGCCGGCCACCTGAGACGCAGTGTAGACCTGCAGATTCAGCGACCGAGCCCACTCCAGTCCCGCCGTCTGGCCCGCAACTGCACGATTTTGGGGACAGCGGGCACCCGCATGGTCCCAGACGCCCTGCACAAGCAACACGAACAGCATCCCAGCCCCCCATCGCCCAGTACGCCGTCCCAGCCCCAACAAAGCGGCGATGCAGTAGATCAAGGGCAACACAAACGGCGTCTGCACGTGGGGTCCCTTCACCATGGAGATGGCATGCACGGGTGCGAAGAACAGCACCATCCCGGCCGCAAAGAGCAAGTCCGGGCGGTTCCCGCGCCAACCGCGAGCCAGCACGTAGACCAAGGTGGGGAGCGTGACCCAGGAGAGCGGTCGCGCAGTCCATCCTCCCGGCCAGGGTCGGTTCGGCCCCAGCATCGGAATGTCGATGCCCTGCTGCCGGAGCCCGACCCACAACTGGTCCAAGTGGAGAAGGTTCCAGATGTCATTGGAGTGCACGCGAGTCGGAGGGTCGGCCTCGGGAATCAGAGCGCGGAGGACCAAGGGACCTGCACCCACGAGGGCACCCAGCCCGAGGGGCCACAGCTTCGGTCGGACCCGCCAGAGCGCGAGCGCGAGGGATGGCAGGGCCACAACGAAGAGTAGGTCGAACCACACCCCAAACATCACGACCGCCCCAAGCCCGGCCCAGTGCCGCCGTTCCTGCAGCAGCAGCACCACAACAGCCATCAGCGGGAGCAGCTCGACATGGTTGCCGAGCGCCGTGACCTGCCGAAACGCGAGGTAGAGCGGCGCAGCCGTGGCCACGGCGCCCATCCAAGCTCCAGCCCGTGCGCCTCCGGACCGCCACGCTGCGGCCGTCCACAACCCCGTGCTCAGGGCCGCCCAGCACATCGAGACCGCCTTCAACGAGAGCTCGCTGGGGCCAAATGGCACTGCGAATGGCACATGCAGCAGTCCGAACAACAGGGAGCCGCCTGCGCTCGCAGGGTACTGGTAGGCCCACAGCGCCTGCTCCAGTTTCCCGTTCTGCAGTAGCTCTACGGCGATGCGCGCGGTCAACAGCTCCTCAGGCGAGTACAGCGCCGGGTGCAGCCCCACCCACAGCCAGGCCCGCGCCACCAGGGTGGCCGTCGCCGCAGCCAGACAGGCCAACATCCCAGCACGCCCCAAGGGCAGAGGCTCGAGCAAAGTGCACTCCGTCGGCCGGCGTGGGAACCATGCGATCCGCCTGAAGCGTATCCACCCGACTCCCACGCGGTCAATCACGAAGCGAAACGCCGGGTTCGAGCCCACAGAAGCGCCGCCCTACTACAACTGCAGCGCACTCGCGCATACTGGTAGCGGTGCGGCCGCACCGGCGCACAAGGAGCCTTCGCGTGGTCTGGCGCTCCGACCGACGAATTCTTCTCGGCCTTGTCTTGCTCGGAACGCTGGGACAGCTGGGGTCGAGATGGCTGGCGGTGGCATCGACCACACACCTGTTCCATCGTCTGGAACGAGCGGAGTACGGCGACCTGGCGGCCCTCGAGCGGGCCGTGGAAGCGCCATGGTCAGCGCAGGTGTTCGACCCCTCGGTGCGGCCCCAATGTGCTCGCCTGGATGCCCTCTCAAACGGGGTGGTCTGGAGCCTCGCTCGATCCACTGGTGCGGGCGGGCGCCCTGGTCGACACTGCTACAGCAGGACTCGAGGCCCTGCGGCGAATGCGGTACCGAACCCCCGCTCCAAACTACAGATTGGCGGCGTTCCTGGGCTTGTATACCCCCACGGCCTGCGCAGCGATCGGCGTGTTGATGCTCGGGTTTCTGCCCGGCGCTGCGGTGGTCGATGGCGCACCCAACAGCATCCGCCTATTTACCCACCTCTACCCGATGGTGTTCGCAGCGCTGGCGCTGGCGCTCTCCATGCAGATGCGCACCGTGCGAAGGGCTGGACTCGGGGTACTGCTGGCGGTGGGCGTCCTCGGACAGGTGCAGACGGTCGACCTACACAACCTTGCTGGGCTGTCTCGCTATGATGGCACCACGCTGTATTGGCAAGAAGTGGACCCGACCCACCCCGTTGCGAGCGGGCTTCCTCTGGCCTCCACATCACCGGCCTTTCGATCTGGAGTAGCACTGATCCAGCAATACCAGCGAAATCCGATGTGGGCCGCCATCACACCGGCGGAGCTGGCAGCCATGTCGCACCAACGGTGCCGTCGCGCGGTTCATCGACAGCCGCCAGCCACCAGCAGGACCGGACCGAGACGACTTCATTCGTGGCGTCGGGTATGCGTGTCGAATTCTCTTCCCGCCAGACCGGCGACACCGCTTCGATGAAATCGTGGCCTACCGGCCCCTGGAGCGCGTGATGCTGTTGGAGGGCTACGAACAGATGCCGCACGACACCGCGGCAGCCGATCCCAACAAAACAACTCTTCGCCATCTGTGAGGAGTTCTGCCGCCACTTGCAGAATACGCCGTCTGACCAACCGACCGCCCCCCCTCGGTACAATGCCCGCCCACCGGAGGGACCATGTCCTTCGACGCCGACATCCTTGTCGAGAACGGCTTGAAAGAGGGCCTTCGACTCGAGTCCATTCTCGAAGCGGTCCAGTCACGACTCGAACGCACACGGAGTGAGCCCACCCTCGCGCCACCACCCACACCCGCCACGGTTGAGGACACCGTGATCTGGATGGAAGAGCATCGCGAAGCCGACCACGAGCAGCTCGTCGACCTCCCGACTCCCCACCCAGTCCCCAAGCGTCCACCCCGCATGCATGGCCTGTCCCGCTACGATGACCTGGGCGTCATCGGATTGGGTGGAATGGGCGAAGTGCGCCGGGTGCGGGATCGACGTCTCGGCCGGGTGCTCGCGTTCAAGGTGATTCACGCGCCAGCCCTGAATCGGACTTCGATCGTGTCTCGATTCCTCGAAGAGGCACAGGTCACAGCCCAGCTGCAGCACCCCGGCATCATTCCCATCCACGACCTCGGCACGCTTCCCGATGGCCGCCTCTGGTTCACGATGAAGGAAGTCTCCGGGCAGACCTTCGGCGAGATCATCGATGAAGTCCACGCGGAGAGCCAGACTCGCTGGAAGCAGTCTCCCTCAGGCTGGACACTGCGGCGACTGGTCGACGCACTTCGGCAGGTATGTGAAGCGGTGGCCTACGCCCACAGCCGCGGCGTGGTGCATCGGGACCTGAAGCCCGACAACATCATGGTCGGCAGTCATGGCGAAGTACTCGTGCTCGACTGGGGACTGGCCAAGGTCCTGGACCGATTGGCGCGCGCCGCAGACCAAGAACTGGGCCCAGTGCAGACCACCCGCAGTCGCGAAGATGCACACCACACTCAGGTTGGCCAGGTGGCCGGCACTCCTGCGTACATGCCACCCGAGCAAGCGCTGGGTCTGGTCGACGAGATCGACGCCCGCAGCGATGTCTATTCCCTCGGCGCCTTGCTCTACCAGGTGCTCTCGGGCCGCTCCCCCTACCAGGGACGGGACGCGTACGCGGTGCTGGAACAGGTGCGCAATCATCCGCCAGCATCGCTGCACGGGAACACACGCGCGCTCGAGGCACATCGCCTTCGCCAAGCCCCCGACGATCTGAGCGCTACGGGTCCTGCGCTGCCGCCCTCACTAGTCATGGCGTGCGAGCGGGCCATGGCACGGAGCCCGGAAGACCGCTTCGAGAGCGCCGCTGGACTCGCCGCAGAGCTGCAGGCATGGCTCGACGGTGCCCGGCGCAACGACGAGGCTCGAGTGGTGGTGGCTCGGGCAAAGAGCAAGCAGCCTGAGGCCACAGCGCTGCGGGTGCGTGCTGCGGCCTTGCTCGAGGATGCTGCAGCACTCCTCGATGGTATCGAGCCATGGCGACCCGACGACCACAAGCTCCCCGGCTGGCAAAAGCAGGACCAAGCCGCCGCCTTGTATCGACAGGCCGAGTTGGCCGAGCTGGAGCGGGTGCATCTGCTGCAGGGTTCCCTCATTCATGCACCCGATCTGCCCGAGGCCCATGCTGCATTGGCCGATCACCACCGAGCCGAGCACGCAGCAGCCGAGGCGGAGCGACGAGATACTACCCGGGCAGAGACCCTGCTGCGACACCACGTGGTGGCCCTTCCCGAAGGTCATACCGAACGGACCGACCACCTCGCGTACCTCAGGGGACACGGAGCACTCACGCTCACGACCGACCCACCCGGTGCTGAAGTACTGTTGCACCGCTATGAACTGCAAAACCGCCGCCTCGTTCCGCACTTCGTGCGCAGTCTGGGCACCACACCGCTGCACAAGGTGTCGATTCCGCGGGGCAGCTACCTTTGCCTACTCAAGCATCCCGATCGTGCTGTGGTGCGCTACCCGGTCTCGATCGGCCGTGGAGAACACTGGCATGGTGTTGCTCCCAATGGCCACGAGCCCAATGCCATCCCCCTTCCAAAGCCTACCGAGCTGGGCCCGGACGACTGCTACATCCCAGCCGGATGGTTCCAATGTGGCGGTGATCCAGACCTCACGGAGAGCCTCTCCGCCCGGCGGTTCTGGGTGGATGGCCGAGTGTTCCGTCGCTTTCCGGTGACCAACCGCCAATACCTCGACTTTCTCGATGCGTTGGTGCAGACCGGACGCACCGAGGAAGCTCTGCGACACGCCCCCCGCGAGCGCGCAGGGACCGCCGGTGAAGCCGGTGCGCTCATCGTGGCATTCGACGGCACGCGGTTCCATCTACGACCCGATGCCGATGGCGACATCTGGGAGCCCGATGTTCCCGTCTGCATGGTGAACTGGCACGGCGCTCGGGCGTACGCTGCCTGGGAGGCGCATCGAACGGGCCAGCCGTGGCGTCTACCGGGAGAGCTCGCCTGGGAGAAGGCTGCGCGAGGGGTGGACGGGCGGTTCTACCCCTGGGGCGATGGCTTCGACCCGTCATGGGCGTGCGGTCGCCTGAGCCATCCAGGGCGCATTCTGCCCCAGCCTGTGGGCGCCTTCCCCGTGGATGTGAGCCCCTATGGCGTACACGATCTGGCAGGCAGCATGTGCGACTGGTGCCTCGATGCATTCCTGCCCGAGGGTCCGCCCACACGGTCTGCTCTTGCGACAGAAGCATCCCATCGCTCTGAGGCCGTCGCAGGTGACACAACCTACCGCGTGAGCCGCGGGGGAGCCTGGTACAACACGCCCCAGGTCATGCGCGTCTCCAATCGGAACGGCGTCGACCCGGCATTCCGTCTCAACGCCATTGGTTTTCGTCTCGCACGGTCGTACCCCTGACCGTAGATGCACCGGCAACGCCACCGTCTCTGCAACGAAACGCAAGGTCTTCGATCCTTGGCCCCGTCGGGTCTCAATGGTGTGGGCGTGCACATCACGAGCCAGAATCACTCCGGCTGGCCCGGCCATAATTAGCAGTTCTGCACATTCTAAGGGGGTATCGCCCCATGGTTTTGTGCAGAAATGCCTTCCACTGGCGTGCGTATCGGCCTGGGAAGCGGCAGGTTGGAGGTGTGCCCTCCTGGCACCGTCGCCTTCGCTGGAGTTGAGATGCAGAAATCCTGGATGTTGTTCGCCCTTGCTTTTGGTTGCGTTCCCACGGAAGAAGAACAGAAACGTCGTGAGGCAGATCCGACGCCAGACCCGGCCCCGGCATGTGAGCCCCTCGAGGTTGCGGTCTCAGATGCCGCACGCAGTGTTGCCGATGCCAACAATGCCTTCGCCACCGACATGTATGCCACAGTCGCCGCAAGTCAGTCGCCCGATAAGAATCTCTTCTTCTCTCCCTTCTCCATCTCGTCGGCGCTGGGGATGACCCTGGCCGGTGCTGAGGGAGAGACTGCAGCCCAAATGCAGGACGTCTTCCACATCGACGACGATGTTGCTGCACATCATGCAGGCTATTCCGACCTGCGCGAGGCGGTCTTCGCCAAAGGTGTCCACTGCGATGCCACGCTGAACATGGCGAACCGTCTGTTCGGTCAGGTCGGCTACCCTTGGTTTGGCGACTTCCTTGACGTGACCGCCGGGGACTACGGTGCCCCCCTCGAAGAGCTCGACTTCGAAGCGGGACCGGAAGATGCTCGCACCTACATCAACGACTGGGTGGCCGACCAGACCGAAGATCGGATTCTCGACCTTCTCCCGCCGGGCTCCATTGTGACCGCAACAAGGCTGGTGCTCGCCAACGCAATCTACTTCAAGGGCAACTGGGAGCACGCCTTCGACGTGACCAACACCCGCGATGTGGATTTCCTGCGCCCCGACGGCTCCACTGTGCAGGCACCCACAATGTTCGAGACCATCGACACCCGGTCAGCCATCATTGATGGCTTCCTCGCAGTGGAGCTCGACTACCAGGGAGGCAACCAGTCGATGGTGCTCGTGATGCCCGAGGATCCCGCCGCAACCGGGGTGGCGGCGTCGGCCTTCGAGTCCGACGCGATCGACGCCGTGGAAGACTCACTCACCGAGCTCGGTGAGGTGTGGGTGGGACTGCCTCGCTTCAGCTTCGAGCAGGAGACTGGACTGTCGGACGTATTGAAGGACATGGGGATGGTGGATGCCTTTGAACCTTCGATCGCCAACTTTGATGGCATGGTGGGCAGCCCGGATTCTGGTCTTTACATTGGTGGGGCCTTCCACAAGGCCTTCGTCGCCGTCGACGAGACCGGCACGGAAGCCGCAGCGGCTACCGCAGTGGTGATGAATGACGAGTCGGCCAGCATGACCTTCGACTTCGTGGCCGACCGGACATTCGAGTTCTACATTCGCGACAACCTCACCGGTGCCATCCTCTTCATGGGTCGGGTCACCGACCCCACGGCTGAGTAGCGTCCGCTCGCCGGCGCTCGGACCCCTCAAGGGGCTCCCGGCGCCGCACCGCGTTTGATTTCACGGCCACGATTGTCGCGGACCCGATGTACCGAAGACGGCGGAGGCGCGTCCCCAGCGGACCGCCGACGCCGTTTGTCCATTCCAAGTCGGCAACAAGAGTTCGTCTCTCCAACCCAAGCGGCACACTCCACCACGCTCCAAGGAAACGTCCAAGTTCGACACGCCCATCGTCTACAATTCGCGTCCAAGGAGGGACTCGCCGAGGTCTCCAAGCCGGCAGCCACCCACCATCACGACCACAGTGAATTTGCTCCGCGAATCGAACCACAACGTCGTCAACGAAGGAATCCAAGAATGGGGTTGGGCATCTTCGCCTTCGGTCGGACGGAAGCAAATCCGCTGCATCGTGCGCGAGAGCCTTACCCCCATGGCCATTCTGGCTTAAGGTCCACTGCGTTAGGCCACGGCTAGGCCAACTTAGAGCAGGACATCATCAACGAGACGTCACCGGGCCACGGAGCGATGGTACGTCTTGCTCGAGCATCGTACACCCCACGCCTGAGAACTCGAGCCCAGGACCCTTCCAATGCCCCCTGTCGCAATCACTGTTCCGCTCATGCTGGTTCTATCGAGTGTCCTCATGGCATTCGCATGGATTGGACACCTCAAATATGAACACTCCTGGTCCTTCTGGACAGCGATGATTGTGAGCTGGCTCATCGTCTTGCCCGAATACCTGCTCAATGTGTCGGCCACTCGCATGGGTAGCGATGTGTACTCCGGCGCCCAGATGGCATCGTTCAACATGGCCTCCGGCGTGCTCTGAGTCGCCATTGTCTCCCGCTATTGGCTCGGCGAGCCCTGGAGCATTCGCCAGTTCATCGGTTTCATGCTGATGGCCTTCTCGATCTTCCTCATCGTGGGTGGGCGCAGCGCATCACAGGGCGGCTGAGGCTCCCAAACAGCGAAAAGACACACTCCGTCAGCCATTCCGCTGTCTCCCCATCGGCAGCGGCGCCCGACCACGGGTGCATCACCGAGTCCGACTCACAGGTCTCGGAATACAGCGCTGGCACGGTTGAGGATCCGGACCCGCTTGGCGAGCGTCGTCAAGATCGCCAAGTACAGCGCCCGCTGCACTCCAGGGTGGGCCTCCTGCAGCTCGCTCAGCGCGGGCCGACTCAGGGCGTAGCAAGCGGATGGCTCGAGAGCGATGACCGATGCGGAGCGCGGCGTGTCGTCGATGAACGCCATCTCGCCGAAAATGCTGCCGGCGGAATGCCCACCAAAACGATGGTGGAGAGCCAGGCGATCAGCGGTCCGAGCACCAACAACACCGCGAGCGCGAACAGTCCACTGGTGACCCGTGACCAGTGGGTGCGCACCCCACTTCGGTGATTCGCGACCGTGATGCCCCCCAGACCAGAGAGGGGCACACCACCAAACAGCGACGATGCGAAGTTCGCCACTCCCTGACCCACGCGCTCCCGGTCGGCTGAGCTCCGGGTCTGCGCGAGAGGGTCGGCCGTGACCGCGCCAATCAGAGTCTGCATCGTGTTCAACAACGCCAGGGAACCCACCGCCGGCAAGAGCGTCCAGAGCAGATCGAGGGTGTTGGAATCGGTCAAGAGCCGCAGGAAATCAGGCACGTACATGGGAGCAGGCATCGACAACGGAACGGACCCCACGAGCCCCTTTCCCCCATCGAGAATCCCCACCGCGGCCAGAGCAAAGTACAAGGCCGAGCCCACCGCAATCGCGACGGCTCCCGCCGGAAGGCGCACAGGAAGGCGCTTGCTCTGTGTCATCACCAGCAACCTGACCACCCCCGTACACAAGAGAGGCCAGCGCACATCGGCCCACGTCAGGGCTTGCAGCGGGCCAGAACCTACGTGGCAACAATCGTCAGAGCCGCACCGGTCCGGAGTCCAGAGATCACAGAACGAGGCACGTGCTTTGTGATGCGGCCGATCCCCACCAGTCCCATCCCCACTTGGAGCAGCCCACTGAGTCCCACGGCCAGAAACAACATGGCAATGGCTTCAAGGGGCCGGGTCTGCCCCTGCGTGGCCTGGTGTGCGAGAATCTGGCTCCCGATGGATGCCAGAACGACCGCCGACAGCGAATACACCGAACAGAGGAGGGTCGTCGGACCGCGAAAGCATGCCGACACCACATTGCCAACGAACAATGCGGTCACGCACGACACCACGCCCATCGGCAGGTATTTCAGACCAAAGGGCGCAAAAAGGATCGCGGCATCGGCCATGGCTGCCGGAACCGAGAGGAGCCCTCCCATGGCACCACCCAGGAGGTCGCTGCGAACATCTTCCATGGTGCGTTCTTGCAGCAAGCGAGACCCTTCGCGGCCGGCATGGTCTGCGCTCACAGCGTCAGATGGCGCATTATCGGACTGTCTTCCGCCAAAGACAAGGAGTCTGCGCCAAGCGAGCTCCGAACCCGACCATTCGGCAACCCTGTGACACCGGTTGCCGTACTCGCACCACAGCGGCTACCTCGGCTGCGTCCATTGGAGACGGAACGTTTTCTCTCCCATGGAAATCAACCGCTTTTGGAGCATCGTTGTGAGCCTTCCCCTGTCTGAACAAGTTGTCATCGTGACCGGCGCCGGTCGCGGCCTTGGCTCTTCCATCGCTGCAGCTTTCGCACGCGAAGGGGCCCACGTCGCAATCAACTACCGCAACAGCCGCGAAGGTGCCGAAGCGCTGGCAGCCCAGCTCGGCGAGCGCACGATGGCCGTGCAAGCCGATGTACGAAGCGCAGCAGATGTACAGCGAATGGTCGCCAAAGTCACTGCAGTAATGGGGGCTCCAACCACCATTGTGCACAACGCTCTGGCCGACTTTGTGTTCAATGGAGATGCCCGGAAGAAGCTCTCCGAGATCGGCTGGGAAGATTTCGATGCGCACGCACAGACCGGCCTCCGCGGTGCGCTGAACCTCATCCACGCCGCTCGACCTGGGATGGCGGAGCGCGGCTTCGGTCGCATCGTGCACATCGGCACAAACCTCTTCCAGAACCCCGTGGTGCCCTACCACGACTATACCGCCATCAAGGCCTCGCTCCTCGCGCTCACCCGCACAG